>JAGYLW010000049.1 GCA_018400915.1 Fidelibacterota bacterium | reverse complement strand
CGGAAACGATCGGGGAAAGGCCTCCCTTTTCAAGGTGGTGGGAACAGTACTGATCGCTTTCATCAGAAACAGGAAATGTGACTTTTACAGGCAATGAAAAAAGTATCATCCGTGGGACCCCGGTTCCCCCGAGGGGATTGCGGAAAAGCCCTGGCGTCCTTTTCATCTTGATCCACTATCCATACTTTACGTTGAGATAATACAAACCCGGACAACGGAACGGATGCAGAAGAATTGATTTCTGGTTCTGTTGGCCGGCTTGTATGCTCTTGACTTTAATTATTATTTGCGGGATATTTCCATGGGAAGGTCCAGGAGGCGCTGCATAAAGCCAAACGGCAGCCTATAATGATCTCTTGAAATATCTATTAAATTGCGTATATTGCAGAATCATTTGCACATACAGCGAGTTTACACAGAAAGCGATTATTATCAGAGAATTGACGTGGATTGAGACAGGGGATGGTGCATGAGGGTTAATGCAATGCATTTTAAAGAAGCACTGTACAGTGAAAGGCTGATCCTTAAACAGACGCATCCGACACCGGAAATGGCGGAGATGATCTTCCGGGCCGTGAATGCAAGCCGTGAACATCTGCGTCCATTCTGTCCCTGGGAAAAGAACGATGACTCCGTCGAAAGCTGTCTGAATTATCTCAAAGCCAAAGAACCCAAAACGAAGGCGGGCGAACGGGTTGAATACGGGATCTTTGTCCGGAAAACCGGCGATTATACCGGCAATATTCAGGTTTTCGGTATTTCCCGGGAAAATCGCAGCGCGGAGATCGGCTACTGGCTTGCAAAATCTGCAACCGGAAAGGGCTATATGCGCGAGGCACTGCATGTACTGGAGGAGGAGTGCTTTACCGCACTGGGTCTGTACCGGATACAGCTTACCTGCAATACGCTCAATGAAGCATCGGTAAAAGTGATCCGTGCCTGTGGATATGTTTTAGAGGGAAGGATGCGTGGAGATCGCTATGATGAATACAATGACCGGATGGCTGACAGTTATCTTTTTGCCAAGATCCTTCCGGATTATCTGAAAGAAAACGGCAGTCTGGAACACGGCGGACCGGGACCGAAAAGTGAAATAGAAAATATTAATGTGTAAATAATATCCCGAGCCGCAGGGAGGGACCATTATACTTTTCTGTGTCCGTTGCAGTACCGAAGAGCCAGTCGGTCATGAACGTGGCTGTGATCTTATCAGATAAAGGATATTCCAGCGAAAGCATTGCGGCGATAAGAAAGATCGTATGATCTTCGTAGCTTACTGTATTGAATCCCTCGTTTACCGCAATGATATGCAGTTGTTCAACATGTCCTCCGCCCATCATTACACCGGGGACAAGACGCAAAGCTCGTATATGCCGTACCCATTCCGCGGTCAGGCCTCCGGCACCGGTTGATATATAGCTGGACGGAGCATGCACTCCCCGGTCATAACGCAGGCTGCTTGAGAATCCCATGGCACCCAGGCGGATGGAAGGTGATACATAAAATCCGAGCTTGCCTCCCAGTCCCGAGGAAAACCCGGAAACGTCTCTGACCGGTGTATTGATCCGGTACCATCCGGCCTGGTAGAACATTCCACCGCAAAAGGAGAATGAGCTTTCATGCTCACGGGCATAGGCGGTGCCGTATGTCATGCATAGAACGAACAGGGTAAGCAAGACCGCAGTGCGGCGTTTATTCCGCATTTTTAGAAAATGATGCATGGTTCATCCTTATTTTATGCCCCCGCTTCTCATCAATATATTTATCGCTATCGGTATATGATAAAACCGTAATAAAAAAATTGAAAGAAAAATCGAAGTAAACATTTTCTTATATGGAGGGAACCTTCCTGCCAAAAATCGGACATTTTGGGGTGTTGGTAAAAGATGATAACTTAGGCTAACGAAAAAAGCAAACATGAAGAGCCGGTTTATGACGGAGCAGATCCTGCAGATGCAAAATGGGAAGCGGTCATCAGCAGTGCCGGGCGTTTGGGACAAGATGTAGTGCTGGTATTTACACGAATGCATGTGACTGTTTGCATAACAGGAAATGTTATAGCATCCGTTACGACGAAAAATTATTAAAAATAATTGTTGTTTTTTTTCCTCTAATGATTAAATTAATACTACGACAAGCGTAGTATGACCGTCGTAGTATATTGGAAAGGATGGAGAATATGATCAGCTCCGATGTGATCCGCGGGTACAACGATCTCATCATCCTCAGCCTGCTGCTGGATCAGCCCTCCTACGGATACGATATTTCGCGTCAGATCCGGACGATCTCTGAAGAGCGCTATGTCATTAAGGAAACGACCCTCTATTCCGCGTTCAATCGTCTGGAAAAGCAGGATCATATCGAATCCTTCAGCGCGGTCGGTAAACACGGCAGAAAGCGTACTTACTACCGCATTACGGAAAAGGGCCGGGCCTATTACCGTGAAAAATGCGACGAATGGATGCTGACAAAAAAGGTAATTGAACATTTTATAAAGGAGTGAAGCTGTCATGGAAGCAATAAGGAGTTACATCGACAATGTTTTCGCGAACCTGCCGAAGACAAAGGAAGTCCTCCGCGCGAAGGAGGAAATGCTTGCTAATATGGAGGAAAAATATCTGGCTTACAAGGATGAGGGCCGTTCGGAAAACGAGGCCGTCGGAAGCGTTATTTCCGAATTCGGCAATATGGATGAGCTCTTAACGGAATTCGGCATCGAAAAACCGGACCCTGAGAGAACGCACCGGACCGTGAGCCAGCAAGAGGCGATGGAATGGCTTGATCTTAAGCGCCGTTCGGGACTGATGACCGCCTTCGGTGTTTTTCTGATCATTGCCGGAGCGGCCGCCGTCGTATGCATGAACACAATGGGGCAATGGGGGTTCAGGAACTTCAGTCTTCCCGCAAACACGGGATCTGCAGTCGGTGTAGTGCTGATGCTGCTGATGGTCGTTACAGCGGTCGCACTATTTATTTATTCCGGTATGCGGCTGGAAAAATTCAAGTTTATCCAGGGACCCTTTACATTACCCGATGCACTGAAAAAGAACATTGAGGATAAAAAGGACAAATTCACAAAAACCTTTACTTTCGCGATCATTTCCGGGGTCAGTTTATGCATTCTGGCACCGCTGGCCATTATCTTACCGGTCATTTTCCTGGACAGCACTCCGGTTTCCCTGTGGGTCATTCTCATGCTGCTGCTGGTGGGATGCGCCGTGTTCATGTTCACGTATTTCGGAAGTATCATGAGCGGTTATGACCGGCTGCTCAAAACCGGGGATTACAGCGAGGAACCGGAGAATAAGATCTCCCAGGCCGTATCATCCGCGATCTGGCCCCTGGCGGTCCTTGTCTTCCTGTTAATGGGCTTCCTTGGCGGACTCTGGCACATCGCCTGGATCGTTTTTCCGGCAGCCGCACTTCTCTCCGCGGTCTTTTATGCAATCTTCAAGGCCGTAAGGAAAGATTAGTTTTCTGTATCCGGATGTCCTTTTCATAATGATCCACTTCCCATACATTACGATAATATAATGCAACCCCGGGCAACGGAGCGGTTACAGGAGAATCGATTTCTGGTTCTGTTGCCGGGTGGTTTGCTCCTGATGTTAATAATTATTTCCGGGGTTCTTCTATAGCGAGGTCCCGGAGGCGTTGCATACAAACTACCCGAGAACGGAAGCTATCTACTGATGCAAACGATGATCTATTGAAAAAACCTGTTCAATTGTGTATATTTTAAAATCAGATAATAATTGCGCGGCAAAATGGAGAGCGAACATCAGCATTGCCGGGGACTGGAGCAGGGAGTGGTTTGGAATATTTGGGAAGGTGAGTATAAAGAACGTTAATTGAAAGACCGTTTACACAAAACGATGTACGTACCTGAGGAGAAAGCATTTACATGAAAAAATTACCATGGGTCATTCTGTTAATATGTCCGTTTGTCTTCGCTGCGAACGTGGGGATTATTCCAACCCCCCAGCAGGTTGAACGTTCCGGACAAAGGTTCCGGCTGGGCGTCAGGGCGGATTATGAACTTGTGGGAGATCCGCAAAACCTGAAAAAGGGCCGGGAGATCCTCTCAGAAGCATTAGCCGAAACAGCAGGCTTCAGCACCGAAAGCACCATGACGGTCATCCTGGAGAAAAAGGATGATTTTACCATTGACGACATCAGCGCAGAACAACTGTCCGAGGCCTATTCTTTAGAAATTTCATCCGAAAAGATCCTGATCCGGTCCGGGACCGGCAAGGGATTGTTTTACGGACTGATGTCGGTGACCCAGCTGGTAAAAGCGGCCGAAGACGGCACAATCCCAACACTCAGGATCCTGGACTATCCGGACATGGCCTGGAGGGGGATCTCCGATGATTTCAGCCGCGGCCAGGTTTCCACCATGGAAAATTTCGAAACCATTCTGCGTTTTCTGGGGGAGTACAAACAGAATATCTACATGCCGTATATGGAAGATGTCATTCAGATGGACCCATACCCCGATATCGGTGCCGGTCGCGGCGCGCTTTCAAAACAGGAGATCGCCGAATTGCAGAGGATCGCCGGAGAATATTTTGTGCAGGTCATCCCGATCTTCCAGACTTTGGGTCACTATGAAAACATCCTGTCCGATCCAACATACATGCAATATGCCGAATATCCGGGCGCCGCTTCTCTGAACAGCATCGACAAGAATACGGACCGTTTCCTTTTCAACATGCTGGAGGAGGTCATTCCGCAATTCGAAAGCGAATATTTTCATATCGGTTGTGACGAGTCGCGGGATGTCGGGCTGGGAGCAACCAAAGCATTAGTCGAGAAAAAAGGCAGTGCGCGGGTTCATGCGGACCATTATAACAAGGTCTATCATAAAGTGACGTCACAAGGGAAAAAGGTCATGATGTACGGTGATATTATTCTGCGTCATCCTGAGATCATGGACATGATCCCCGGGGACATTATTATCGTTGACTGGCATTACCGTCCAAGCGATCATTATCCTTCAATCCAGCAATTCAAGGAAGCCGGATTTACGTTTCTGGTCTCACCGGGCATTCACAACTGGCGGCAAAGCATTCCCAATTTCACCAAAGCATGGATCAACATTTCCAATATCAATTATGAAGGATATTTGCAGGGCGCTTTGGGCTCGATCAATTCCAGCTGGGGCGATTACGGCGGCCTGAATTTCCGGGAAATGAACTATATGGGCTATGCCTTCGGAGCGGAATCCAGCTGGAATCCATCACATATGGATGGAAAAACGATCCGGCGACGCTTCCTGAAACAATATTTCGGAACGGACTGCACAACCATGGAATCATTGTTTTTTGTATCGAATGAAATCCCGAACAATACCGATTTAAGATTCATCTTCAGAAATCCCTTTTTACCCGGTAAAGACCATCGAAACGACAGATTGTTTTCCTCTTCCCGGCTGATCCAAAGCGGGGAACTTACCTTAAAACTGATCGATCAGTTGCGCCGGGAAGATATCCGCAATGCCGACAAGCTTGATTATTTTGAAGTCGGCGCGCGATTTGGGATTGTGACCGGAAAAAAGACGGCATTAAAACGAAAACTCGATTTTTACACCGAAAACGCTTATACGGACAAGATCACGGAGGCCGTACAACGGGAGTTTATCGACGAATGCGAATGGCTGATCTCGGAGATCCGGGACCTGGAAAGGGACTACCGGGATCTCTGGCTGCGCACCAACCGTCCGGACAATCTCGATAGATTGATGACGGTCATGCAACAACAGGCTGCATATATCGAGAAAGCAAAACAGTCTCTGGAAGAAGGTATTTACGATATCAACCAGGAAATTCCCTCGAAATGGATCACCGCGAAAGCGTATAAGGAAGGGAAAGATACGCCGCCGGCCTATTTGCGCAGGCAGTTTGATATTGAAGATCCGGAGAAGATCGAATCCGCCTGGTTACAGGTTGTTGCGAACGACGCCGCCGAAGTGTATTGCAACGGACAGAAAGTCGGGCGTGTGGCCGCAGCGAAATCCGGGTCCTTACTGGCCGTGAAAAGACAGGTCGGGTACTGGGAGGTTTCCGGGCTGCTGCAAAAAGGGACCAACACGATCGCCGTTGAGGTACAGGCCTACAAATTACACCGGCCCAGCTGTGCAAATGTTTATCTCGAATATACCGCGGAAGACGGCAAAACCATTATTGCCAGTGATCCGACATGGCAGGCCGCAACTTCTGTGAAAAAAGGCTGGAAGACAGGCGAAGATAAATGGGGCAGGTGGCGTGACGCGCTGGTATTTGAGGGCTTTCCCCGGCAGATCTCGATCCCTTTGTTCGAGCAGGGGTTCCCGTCACAGATGGAATTTTAAAAAAATAGTTTTTCAAACCCGTTACGATGCTCAGTTTCGTAAAGGATTTTATTATAACACGATACCGGAATTACACGGATTTGTTTTCAAACAGTGATCTTTCCCCAAAAAACCGGACAGTTCGAACAGTTAGGAAAAATTCATAATATCACACCAAAACAATTCGCAACAAAACCCCGGTCACATTATAACTACCTTGCTTCTTAGCCCATTAAAAACGATCCTTATACAGTATGTTCATAATCCGCTTGTCGATGGATCGCCCAAAAAAATCCTATAGGAAAGCCTGGAGTGGCTACGGATTCAAATCCCGTTCATCATGGAAGCTTTGCTTCTTCAGGAAATAAAAAAGCCACCTCAAACGGTGGCTTTTTTGTATCGGAACAGGGAGGGTTACTTCATAAAGACCATCTTCCGGGTTATCGTAAGGTCATTTGCCGTTAAGCGGTAGAAATAGATCCCGGAGCTATGGTGGGAAGCATCCCATGTCAGTGAATACGTCCCTGCCTGCTGATGATCATTTACCAGAGTTGCGATCTTGCGCCCGCTCATGTCAAAGATCGAGATGGTGACGTTATCAGCTTTCGGAAGCGTATAAGAAAAGGTCGTTACCGGATTGAAAGGATTGGGGTAATTTTGTTCAAGGGTGTATCCATGAGGTATCGTCAATTGTTCATCCGCAATGTCCGTGGAAATGCTTTCTCCCATGATGGCAAGGGAGCTGAAGTGGACGATACCGGAATAGATCCTGTTAGAGTAAAGATCGACCGTCGTATTGGTAATTCCCGTGGTGTCGAATGCAAGTGAATCGCCGTCCTGAACAGCAAAGTACAATGCGAGGGAATGGGGATCGATATTCATCTTATCTATCAGGCCGCGCTTATATACCAGTCCCACGATCAGAGGGGTTTCAAAATAATAGGGTTCGGAAACAGTATCATTGACCATGACGGTAAAATCGACACCGCCCAGGACACCCTTGCCGTTCCACCCAATACTGTCGCCGCGGACTTCTGCAAATAACGGCAGGCCGATGTGAATACGGATATCCTCAGAAAGACTTCCGACAGGGAAGTAGATACTGCCGCCGTTCAATACGTTCATCGGAAAGGGGAGGCCACCGAGAGTCCAGATCTCGCCTTCCGTTAATTCCTGCATGACGGAGTAGCCCATGGGATTGGGGCTGTCACGTGTGATCGTGATGTGATTCAGACCGGTGGTGTCGGTTGAGGAATCGGCCACGACGACAAAGGCACTTGTTTCCCTGTCATCCAGGGCGGCATATACCAGTGCGTAACCGGCCGATGTTGCCGTCAGAAGGCCGTCCTGAGACAATTCACCCACCGGCATCCCTTCCAGACTCCAGCTTAACGCAGAATCAACGATCGCACCCGGTTCGCCGTTCTCAGCCCGGTAATGCGCGGTGTACTGGATCTGTGAACCTATCGAGATAACGGTATCGGAGGGGACGAGCGCAAGTCCGTTATACGCATACTCGCTGGTATCGTCTTCGGCCTCACCGCTGATAAGCACGGGAACCCAGGCGGTCAGGGAATCCAGTTCTGCTCTCACAATACATTCTCCGGGAAGTTCGGCATAGAACATGCCGGCTTCACTGATCGTACCTAAATATTGAGGATGGATTGACCAGGTACCGGCAGTATCGGTTTCCGTATCTCCGGAATCGAGATAGACGATCGAGAATTGCAGTGAGTCACCGACAGTCAGCTCAGGCTGACCGGGACGGATTTCAATGTCTTGTGCGAAAATGACGCCCGTAAACAGCACCAGGAACAGAGCGGCCCCGAGGGCCTTGAAACGCTTTATCATTGATAACATGATCTTCTCCTTTTTATGTGATTTCAGCCTGTTTCATTAATAAGACACGCGCAAATTCATAAAAGTTAATGGGAATAGGAAATGCTTGTGCGTATTAGCGGGGAAGCGGGGAAGCAAAGAAGCAAATAAGCAAAGAAGCAAATAAGCAAATAAGCGAAGAAGCGAAGAGGCTAAGAAGCGAAGAAGACGGGGAGCGGGGGTCTGCGAATTTCTGTGAGAGGTCGAGTCGCCAATACAACTTCATGAACTTTCCTCAGTGGAGGGTAGGGTGTTTTCAGCTCAGCCGCACGGCCATTTTACGGGAATAAAAAGTGGTTCATTTATTGCCGGTTTATTGCTATATTCGCTCAGCCGAAGTAAACAACGGAGTATCGTCATGAAGCATCCATGCTACAGGGCCGGTGTCCTGTTCTTTTCACTGGAACGGGGGTTCCCGACCCAGCGGTATTTACCTTTGCGTGATGAACGTGGACGGGAAGCCGTATGCAGTACAGAAACTTGCCCTGGTGAAATGACCCGCAACCGCGACTTCTCATGATCGCCGGCTGCCAATGAAAACCTATTGATAATGACAGGATAGTGTATTAGTTTATGATATAGTAAAATAATTGATAATATTCCCGGAGCCATTCATGTTCAACAGGAATGTATATAAAGGTAAACACACCATTAATAAGGAGGATCGACAATGGAACGTGAAAACGAGACGGTCGTAAGAACAGGCGACTGGGTCTTAACCCTGCTGCTGACGGCAATTCCCATTGTGAACATTATCATGCTGTTTGTATGGGCATTCGGTTCGGCGACGCCGCCGAGCAAGGCAAATTGGGCAAAGGCAACCTTGATATGGGCTGCCGTAGGCATTGTCCTGTATATCATTTTCTATGCCATCTTCGGAGCTGCCTTTTTGTGTGCATTTTCTCAATAAAGGAGGTCCATTGCATTACAGAAAGAAGTCCCCGCGTTTTTCACGTCCTGTTGCTGCGGTATGTCTGCTGTTGATGTTTGTGACGTTCTGCCGTGCCGGCGGGACATGGAAACATCTCGTTCCGCAATATTCGCTCACCGCCATTGCGGCCTCTGAGGACGGTTACTGGTTTGCCACGCCTTCCGGTGCGTTGCGTTACGACACGTTGGCGCAGCGGTGGCACCGGTACAATAAAGACACCGGGCACATGAACCAGAATCACAATGTCAATGCCATGAAGATCATGCTGGGCCGGGTGTGGTTTGCGACCAATTACGGCATGTACAGCTGCAGTACGGACGGCAGCGGATGGAAGCAGCACATCCTTCCGGGGGATTATTTTTCCAACTGGGTGCGCGGATTTGACGCCCACGGCAGCAAGGTTTATATCGCCGCCTTTACCGGTTTGCATACTTATACCCCTTCCGAGGGAGAATTTACAGCGTATGATATCGCACTGCCGGACAATTATCAAACGGGTTATACGACCTGTATCGCCGCGGATGATTCCCTTGTCTGGATCGGTACGGACGACGGCGTTTTCCGCTATGATACCGCCCTTCCGCTGAGCGATCCGGAGTCGCGCGAATACTTCGGGAAAGGAAGCGGCTTCGATACGGCTTCCGATCTTGTGATGTGCCGGACCATCACGGTCACGGAGCAGGGTGTCTGGTTCGGGCTTGACGAATATACGCCTTCCGATGCGCCGAATTATTGCCGGGGCGGGCTCTTTCACAAGCAGGGAGAGCTCTGGAAGAAATATGACCGCAGCAACGGCCTGCCGGCCGGAGGCATCCATTTCGTTCATGCATATGGTGATAAGATGTATGCGGGGCTCTTTCATTACGTCAACGGCGTTGATTTCAGAGGGGCGGGGTTGCTCACTGTCGATACGGCGGATGCTTCCGCCCGTGTCCTTAGCGCCGATGACTGGTTCCCCGATACGGACGATATCCGCGCATTCTACTGCAATGCGGGGGATACGCTGGTAGGGACTGAAACGGGGCTCTTCACGAACGCCGCACAGTTCCGTGACATGAAACCGTATCAGGCGCCAGCGTGGTTTTCCGTCCGGAATATCGGCGGAGCCCGTGTCGAATTCAACATTGACACCGTTGCACTGGCCACGGCCTATACGGTATATTACTCTACCGATGAGCGTTCCTTCCGTGACAGCCTTGTCCTTTCCGCTCCCCGGGATACGGCGGAGATCTTCAGTGCGGGGCAACGCTATTATTTCCGTGCGGCCGGAATGAACGGATCCGGGGTGGGAAAGCGATGCAATGATGTTCTGGGATGCACGGTCACCGACAGTGCAAACCCTGTTCTGATCGTGCAGGCCTTTGAAAAAACCATGCCGGAAAATGATTTCAGTCATGTCGTCCGGCATGGGAAGGCCCTCTCGTCTTACGGGAAGGGATATGATGCCGCCTCTGCCGGAGCGATCGGGAAAGGAAGCCTTTCGCTTCGTCAATATGACATGGTGGACTGGGTAAGCGGGATGGACAATAAGAGCCTGAATGATGTCAGCATGACGGCGATCAGCGATTATCTGGAAAGCGGCGGGAAGCTTTTTATCTCGGGGTCCCACCTTCTGGAGAATCTTGCGGGCACTGCCGCATACCCCTCTTTCAACGAGACATATCTCAAAGCGCGGGCGAAAAAGCTGAATACCGACACCTATACGGTCATCCCGCTGCAGGACGGAATATTCAACGGAGTTGAGACGATCGCTTACGGGGAAGGGGAGGAAGCGGCTTACAGCGTTTCCCGCCCCGACGGATTTTCTCCTGTCGGCAGTGCGGGGAGCAGCCTGTTCTATCATGAAAAAGACAGCTCTTCCTACGGCTCGGCGGCACTGCATTATACGGGGTCTTTCGGCAGCTCGGATACC
>JAGYLW010000048.1 GCA_018400915.1 Fidelibacterota bacterium | reverse complement strand
AATACGGGCACATCAACGGAAAGCGGGACAACCGGGATGTCTTTAACCCCGACCAGATGACCTTTCCGAAGCTCCTGCAGAAAGCGGGATACCGGACCGGGATGATGGGAAAGTGGCACCTGAAATCCTCTCCCACCGGTTTCGACGAATGGCGCGTTCTGCAGGGGCAGGGCCGCTATTACAATCCGCTGTTCATCGAGAACGGCGATACGGTCCGCTATGAAGGCTACACCACGGATATCATCACCGACATGGCCATTGATTTCATCGAGAACAACGAAAAGGACAAGCCCTTCTGCCTGCTGTACCATCACAAGGCGCCGCACCGCAACTGGATGCCCGCCGAACGGCATATCGGGATCTTCAAAGACCGGGAATTCCCGATGCCCGAAACCTTCTACGACGATTACGCCACCAGGGAAAAGACCGCCGGGGCGCAGGACATGGAGATCAAAAACATGTATCAGGGCTACGACATGAAGATCCATTTCCTTCCCGGGGAACGCGAGCCCTTCAGCGGCGGGGGGCGGAGCCTGAACTGGGACGGCACGGACAGCTGGAAGAATGTGTACAATGCCCTGACGCCCGCTCAGAAGGCCGCCTTCGACCGTTATTACGATGAGGTGAACGAGGACTACCGGAACCGCGATCTCAGCGGAAAAGCGCTGGAAGCGTGGAAATATCAGCGCTACATGGAGGACTATCTCGCCTGCATTCTTTCGGTGGACGAAAATATCGGAAGGCTGCTGGACTACCTGGACGAGACGGGGCTCGCGGAGAACACTATCGTGGTCTACACCTCGGACCAGGGATTCTACCTCGGCGAGCACGGCTGGTACGACAAACGCTTTATGTATGAGGAATCGTTCACCATGCCCCTGCTGGTCCGGTATCCCGAAAAGATCCGGCCCGGCCGCGTCAGCGACGCCTTTGTCATGAACCTGGATTTTGCGCCCACCTTTTTGGACTATGCGGGCGTGGAGATCCCCGGTGACGTGCAGGGAACTTCCATGCGCAAGCTCCTGGAGCGCGGGGAAAACGCCCCCTGGCGGGAATCCGTCTACTACCACTACTATGCCTATCCCGCCTGGCACGACGTCCACAAGCACGACGGCGTCCGGAACCGGGATTACAAGCTTATCAACTTTTACGATATCGGGGTGTGGGAACTCTACGACCTGGACAAAGACCCGCACGAACTGAAGAACGTCTACGGCGATCCGGAGTACGAAGCGGTGCAGCGGGAAATGAGGAAGGAATACCTCCGGCTGAGAAAAGCATACAAGGTCGAAGAAGAGTAGGGGAAAGGCTCAGCAGACCTTGCCGGGATTCAGGATCCCCGTCGGGTCGAAGGTTTTTTTGATGCCGCGGAGCAGGTTCATGTAGGTCTCGCCGTTCATGCGGGCGAGATATTCCTTTTTCGCGTAGCCGATGCCGTGTTCGCCGGAAACATGCCCGCCGAGCGCTTCGCCTTTGGCGTAAAGCATGTCGAAGGCTTTTTTGAGTTTTTTGGCGAAGACCTTATCCGGCATCTCGTCCTTCAGGATATAGACATGGAGGTTGCCGTCGCCGGCGTGTCCGAAACTGGCGATGCGGACCTTGAGTTCCTTTTCCACCACCTTGGTGTAATTGATGAAATCCGCCACGTAATTGCGGGGGACGACCACGTCGCATTCGTCCATTTCCGAGGTGGACGCCTTGATGGCTTCCAGGAAGGCCCCGCGGGCGGACCAGATGGACTCGTTGCGTTCGTCCGTGTCGGAGATGAAGACGTCCAGGGCGCCGGCGTCAAGGCAGACGTGCGCCACGCGTTCGTAGGTTTTTTCCACCTCTTCGCGGGAATTCCCGTCAAAGGTCAGCAGAAGGTAGGCGTCCGAGGTGTTGTCCGGGAATTTCTTGCCCAGGTAGTCCTCGGCGGAAAGGATCACATTCCGTTCCATATATTCGATGGCGGTCGGGATCTCTTTGGATTTGATGATCACCGGCACGGCCCTGACGGCAGTCTCGATGTCGGGAAAGGGAACCAGCAGGGAGATGGCCACCTTCGGAAGGGGAAGGAGCTTGAGAATCGCCTGGGTGATGACGGCCAGCGTGCCCTCGGAACCGATAAGCAGGTCCTTCAGGCTGTAGCCGGAACTGTCCTTGACGATCTTGCCGCCGACACGGAGGATCTCGCCGCTGGGCAGCACCGCCTCCAGCGAACGGACAAAATCCCGGGTCACGCCGTACTTCACCGCCCGCATTCCGCCGGCATTGGTGCTGATGTTCCCGCCGATGGAGGCGCTCTTTTCGCCGGGATCGGGAGGATAGAAGAAGTCGCGTTTCTCAACGTATTCCGAGATCTCCATCAGGAGCGCGCCCGGTTCCACCGTCAGCGTCAGGTTGGCTTCGTCCAGTTCCAGGATGCGTTTCATGCGCTCGGTGGAAAGCATGATGCCCTTTTCGATCGCGATGGCCGCTCCCACAAGCCCGGTGCCCTGGCCCCGGGGGGTGACGGGGATATGCTCTTCGTATGCGTATTTCATGACCTCGGCGACCTCTTCACGGTTTCCGGGAAGTACCACGGCGTCCGGGTACTGCCGGATACCGGCGAGCTCGTCGCGGCTGTAGTCTTCGTGGATCCTGTCCCCGGTCAGCACATTGTCTTTTCCGCAGATGGAGATGAGCCTGTCGATGTCTTTCTGGGTGATCGTTTTATATTTCATGATGTTCCCTGCTGAGTTGATCCCGCTTTGATCCGGGCGATCAGATCCGGAAGGATCTCGTAGATATCCCCGATAACGGCATAATGGGCGATATCAAAGATCTGCGCCTTCGGATCGCGGTTAATGGAAATGATATTTTCGGTGTTGTTCATGCCCGCCACGAACTGGATCGCGCCGGAAACGCCGCAGGTGATGATCAGCTTGGGCTTTACCGTCCGGCCGCTCAGTCCGATCTGCATCCTTGGATCGCTCCAGCCCGCTTCGATGAGGGGACGGGTCGTGGCCACCATCCCGCCGAGCAGGTCTGCAAGCTCATAGGCCATGGAAAGGTCCTCCTCCTTTTTGAACGCCCGGCCGGCGACCACGATGATATCGGCGTCCTCGATGCTTTTGACCTTCTCTTTCTTGCGTATCTCGAGAACCCGGATCTTCGAATGCAGTTTGTCATCGCCGATCTTGCACGGCGTAAGTGTACCGCTTTTCGTGTTGCTGCGTTCAGGAGCGTCAAAGATCTTGTAGCGGACCGTGGCGAACTGGGGCCGGTGCCGGGGGGTATGGATATGCGCCATGATGTTTCCGCCGTAGGCGGGCCGGATCTGGTCGAGATCGGTGTTCTCCTGCACGTCGAGCACGGTGCAGTCCGCCGTCAGGCCCGTCCGGAAACGCGCCGCGACCCGGGGAGCGAGCGAACGGCCCACGGTGGTCCCGCCCACCAGGACGATGGAAGGCTGCACCTTCCGGATGAAATCCTCGAATACCGCCGCGTAGGGCTCGATACGGAAGTGATGCAGCTGCGGTTTGTCGTAGACAAAGACCTCGTCGGCGCCGTAGTGAAGCAGCTCTTCGGCCATGTTGCCGACATTGTCGCCCATGAGCAGGCAATAGACCGGATGGCCGATCTTTGCCGCCATTTTTTTCGCTTTTCCGATCAGCTCGAAACTGACCGGGTGGATATTCTCCTCGATATGATCGATATAGACAGCGATGCCGCGCCACAGGTCCTTGTCCACGGAGGGCGCTTCGTCCTTCACATATTCAAATATCTCCGGATAGCGTTTCACGCAGATCTTGCACATTTTACAGGCCGCGTTGATGCTGAGCCCTTCTTCCGTGGATTCGATGGCATTGAAAGGGCAGACACTGACAGCTTTCTGCGGGTCTTTGACGGCGTCCTGATGGATAATGATCTTTGCCATAATGAAAAAGTAACCTATATGAATTTGAGTTCGTGCAATTTTTCCGCGAGGCGTTTGCTGAGCGCTTCTCCGCTGCCTTCCCAGTGTTCGTTCGTTTTATTGGGTTCCGGCGGGAAGATCCGCAGTACCTGGGTGGGGGAGCCGTTCAGGCCGTAGTGCATTTCATTCCGGTCCTTCAGGTCTTTGAAGGTGACATTTTTTACGGGCCGGCCGGCGGTTTTGAGCTTTAATTTGAAGGAAGGGAGACGGGGAGGATAGATGTCCTTTTCCACCGTGATCAGGCAGGGAAGCTGCACTTCCTGGATCTCCACCGATTCGGCCATGTTCATTTCCACGACAATGGCCTTTTCATTGATCTCGTGGATGCGCCGGACATTGGCGACGTGCGGGATCTGGAGGTATTCGGCGATCTCCGGGCCCACCTGGGCGGTATCGCCGTCCGTGGTCATCTTTCCGCAGATGAGCAGGTCGGAATCGCCCAGCGTCCGGATGCCCTGTGACAACGCGTAGGCCGTAGCCAGGACGTCGGCGCCTGCGAATTTTTTGTCCGTCATCAGAAAGCCCTTGTCCGCGCCCATCATATAGGCTTCCCGGATCACCGCCTCCGCCTGCGGGGGACCCATGGTGAGCACGTTCACCTTCGCGCCCTGCTCCGCCTTGAGCCGGAGGGCGGTCTCGATGGCGTAAAGGTCGTAGGGATTCATTTTCGAATCGATGCCTTCGCGTTTCAGGACACCGGTCTTCTCGTCGATGTCCACTTCGGAAGTGCCCGGGACCTGTTTGATACAGACTGTAATTTGCATGTTGTTCCCTGCATTTATTCAGCGTTAAGTATAATATAATTCCCGTTTAATTGCCATAAAAAAGCAGAAGACGTTGAGTTGTTGAGATGTTTAGAGTTTAGAGTTTAGAGTTGAGACGAAGGGACGAAGAGAAAGCATTTCACGTCATCCTGAACAATCCTAAGCCTGTCATCCCGAACTGGTTTCGGGATCCCCACCATCTGACGACTTAAGACTGCTTATTATTAATCCTGCAAGTAAGACATTCAATCGTCAAACTATGGGGATCCTGAAATAAATTCAGGATGACGCATTGGTGAGTTCAGGATGACGCGTTGATGAAGTTCAGGATGACGCGTTGATGAAGTTCAGGATGACGCGTTGATGGAGGACTGCGTGATTGCATCCAATATCCCACAACCCTGAGCTTGTCGAAGGGTTGAAAATTGATAGCCCGGTACGAAGTGCCGGGACTGCGAAATGCCATCCAATACCCCACAACCCTGAGGTTATCGAAGGGCGGAAGAGGTTGAGTCGTTGAGTCGTTGAGACGTTGAGACGAAGAGAAACATTGCACAGGTACCTTGCAGCCCCGAGTTTATCGAGGGGCTGAATATAAATAGCCCGGCGTGCAACGCCGGGAACAACGATGTACCATTATCAAAAACAACCCCGACCTTGTGGAGGGGTTGAACACCATTAACCCCGCACCCAATGCCGGGACTTCCGGGACCGGTCCTTAGTTGTTCCTGGAATCGATGACATACTCCGGCGTCATGATGCTTCGGAGCTTTTCCTGTGAGAGTGCGGGATGAAAAGCGGCAAGTTCCGTATCCGGAATCTCCCTGATAAGGATATGCTGTGTTTCCGAATAGCGTATGAGGCCGCCGACGATATCGTGCGCCTCTTTGAAAGGGACGTCCCGGTGCACGAGGTATTCGGCGATCTCCACGCCGTAGAGATGTTCGTCCTCCAGGGCTTTTGCGATCACCGCTTCCTTGAGCCGGATCCCGGGGACGAAGCGCGCCAGCTGGTCCAGTTCGGCGAGCACGAGCTTCACCGTCCGGAACAGCGGTTCCTTGTCCAGCTGCATGTCCCGGTTGTAGCTGAGCGGCAGTCCCTTCAGGGTGACCAGCAGGGAGACCAGGTCGCCGCAGACATTGCCGGCCGATCCACGCAGCAGCTCCATGAGATCCGCGTTTTTCTTGTGGGGCATGAGGGAAGAGCCCGTGCAAAATGCCTCGGGAAGGTCGAGATAGTCGAATTCCGCCGTGGAATACAGGATCATGTCCTCCGCAAAGCGGGAAATGTGTGTCTGAAGGATGGCGCAGATGCTCAGAAGTTCGATGACGGCGTCGCGGTCCGAAACATGGTCCAGGGGAGCGGCGGACACCGTGATCTCCAGCCGGTTTTCCGGATCCGTTTCCCGGATCGCTTCGGCGTAGGAAGCATGCGGGATGGAGGTCCCGGCAAGGGCGCCGGCGCCGATCTCGGGCCGGACATGTTCCCGGTAATCCGAAAGCCGCTTTCGGTCGCGACCGAACATCTCGGCATAGGCCAGGCAGTGATCCGAAAAGCGGATGACCTGGGCGCGCTGGGTGTGGGTGTAGCCCAGAAAGGGCGTGTTCTCGTATCGTGCTGCAAGTTCCCCGTAGGCGGCGCTCAGCATGCGGAGCTTTTCGTGCATTTCCAGGGCGTTCTTCCGGCAGTAGAGCTTGATGTCAAAGGCGATCTGATCGTTGCGTGAGCGCAGGGTATGGAGCTTCAGGGCCAGGTCCCCGACCTGCTCCCGGAGCAGGTTCTGCACTGCGGAATGAAGATCTTCCTCCCGGGGATCGGGACGGAAAGCGCCGGCTTCGATATCCCGCCGCAGGGCATCCAGGGCCTTGAGAAGTGCTTTGGATTCCGTATGACTGAGCAGGCCCGCGTTCCGGAGCGCCCTTACGTGGATCACGGAATGCAGGACGTCATACTCCGCCAGTTCGGCATCATAATGGATGGAGCGGGAGAAAGCTTCGAAATCCGCGTCCGTGGAGGTGCTGAACCTGCCGCCCCAGAGTTTTTTGGCCATGTGATCTCTCCGTTCGTTTACACAGAAATATAAGGCTTTTTATTTCTCCAGGAAAGGCATTGCGTACAGATCGATGAAGGCTTCGGCATTTTCCCGGACGAATGCGTCCTCATCCCCGTAGGTGGCGAGGTTCATTTTATAGAGGGAATATTCCGTATCCCTGGAGGCCACGAGGATGTTGCCCCGGAAGAGTTTGAGCCCGATCGTGCCGGTCACGTGTTCCTGCGTCTTGTCGATAAAGGCGTCCAGGCTTTTGCGCAGGCGGGTGAACCAGAGGCCCTGATACACCAGCTGCGCGTATTTCTGGGAGATGACCTCCTTGAATGCGAGGGTCTCGCGGTCAAGCACGGCCGCCTCCAGCTCTTTGTGGGCATGGATCAGTGTCCATGCGCCCGGCGCTTCATAGATCTCCCGGGATTTTATCCCGACGATGCGGTCTTCCACCAGGTCGGTGCGGCCCACACCGTGTTTTCCGGCAATGCCGTTCAGGGTTTCGAGCAGGTCCGAAAAATCCATGTTTTTCCCGTTCAGGGCCGTCGGGACGCCCTTTTCAAAGGTGATGTCGATATATTCGGGCGTGTCCGGCGTGGCCTCGAGCTTCTGCGAGAGCATATAGGAATCTTCCGGGGCTTCGTTGCGAAGGTCCTCGAGCGCGCCGCACTCAATGGCAATGCCCCAGATATTCTGGTCGATACTGTAGATCTTCTCCTTGCTAAGCTTGATGGGGAGGTGCTTCTTTTCCGCATATTCGATCTCGGATTCGCGCGAGCCCAGCTCCCAGTAGCGCAGGGGAGCGACGATCTTTAGCTCCGGTTCCAGCATTTTGACCGCGACGTCCAGGCGCACCTGGTCATTGCCCTTCGCCGAGCAGCCGTGACCCACATGGTCGATACCTTCCTTCCGGGCGAGTTCCACAAGATATTTGGCGATGAGCGGACGCCCGTAGGCGGTGGACAGCACGTATTTGTCCTCATACACCGCATTGGCTTTCAGCCCGCGGATCAGATAATCGTCCGCAAGTTCCTTTCGAAGATCCTTCACGTATACCTTTGATGCTCCCGTCGCTTTTCCGCGCCGGATCAGGTCTTCCGGGGTGAATTCGCTTCCCAGGTTCGCCGAAAAGCAGATGACCTCATCAAAACCGTGTTCTTTCAGCCAGGGAATGGCGCAGGTGGTGTCCAGCCCGCCGCTGTAGGCCAAAATGATCTTCTTTTTCGCCATGACATATCTCCTTTTTTTTAAGGGTGTAAAATTATCATGAATATTTTATGATTCAAACGGATTTATCGAAAAATATGAATAAATATTGCCGGGGAGGCAGAATATTCAGTGAAAGATAAATGTTAAAGGGAGAATACCGGCGTTATGTAAATATTGTTGAGTCGTTAATTTGTTAATTTGTTAATTTGTCGTTGAGTTGTTGAGATGTTTAGAGTTTAGAGTTTAGAGTTGAGAGTTGAGACGAAGGGACGAAGAGAAAGCATTTCACGTCATCCCGAACGGGTTTCGGGATCCCCAGAATCTGACGACTGAGAAACGAAGGGACGAAGCGCGATACAATGTACATCGTCATCCTGAACACACGCTAACGCGTCATCCCGAACTGGTTTCGGGATCCCCACCATTTGACGACTGAGAGGCGGAGCATGGATACCTTGCAGCCCTGAGCTTGTCGAAGGGCTGAATATAAGTAGCCCGGCGTGCAACGCCGGGACTGCGAAATGCCATACCATCCCTTACAACCCTGAGGTGATCGAAGGGTTGAAATTGAATAGCCCGGCATGAAATGCCGGGGATAAGGATGTCCCTTATAAAAAAAAGAACCCCGACTTTGTGGAGGGGTTCAACAGATAGCCCGGTACGAAGACAAACTGTGAAATCCGTGGTGCGTTGCTTCCCCGCTTCCTCGCTTCCCCGCTTCCTCGCTTCCCCGCTTCTTTGCTTCTTTGCTTGTTCGCTTGTTTGCTTGTTTGCTTGTTCGCTTGTTCGCTTGTTCGCTTGTTCGCTTCTCCGCTTACTCCGAGGTATAAAAGGTACTGGCCACAATCTCCATCTGCCGCAAATACACCGCTTTGCTCTGTCCGGGAGCAAAGAGCATGCAGTCGATCAGATAGGTCCGGTTGGTCACCCCGTCGAAAAAGTAGAACATGGTGAACGGTCCGCCCATCAGCTTCGTGGGATGTCCCCAGAGGCCGCGGATATTGTTAACGGGCATTCCGCTCCACTCCACGTTCCGGTACCTGGCGTAGGATTCCTCGATATAGATCTTGTCCATCAGGTTCTGCATCAGCCAGTATTTTGTGCGCAGTGCCCACTTTTCGTCCAGGACCCGGTTAAAACCACCCTCCCGCCAGTAGACAATGATGTTGCGCTGGGGACGCGGACATCCGAGCTGAAGGATATTCCGCGTGGTGTCCAGATAAAGGATCTCGTAATCGTGCGGAAGACGAAATGAAAAACCCAGCCGTTCATACAGCGATCCCGACAGCGATTTTTCTTCCGCCGTATGATACAGCTGCTTGAACTGTGAGGACAAAAAACCGTTATTGACGGCCTGGTACACCTGCTTGCCTTGCTCCCGGATAAATGACAGCAGTGCTTCGCGGTCTTTTGCAAGCAGCAGCATATAGGTCTGACGTTCCGCGTATTTATCGTATTCATAGAAAAAAGACTTTTCTCCGCTCTCGACCCGCTGACGGACATTTTCACTGATGTGCCCGCGGATAAAGCGGGAAACCTTATCGTTACCGTCGAGCGTGGCGATCAGGAGCACCAGCTTGTCGTCGCGGTATTCTTTCTTATACGCATCAAGCCCGATGGGAGTAAAGTAGAATAGTTTCTCGACCTGCGGGGTGCGGATCTCAAATTCGACTTTCCGGGAAAGGTCTTCATCAATATGATCCCAGAGGTCTTCATCGACCAGCGTACGGATGGCAATATCGCTGCCGCCGGCCAGCGGCTTGTAATTGTCGCAGGAAACAAAAAGGAATGCAAATGCAAGGAAACACAGCAGTGTCTTTTTCATTGTTCCGTCTCCGGTTTCTCCGTTCCGGGCTGCAGGCTTTCGAGCTTTTCCTGCGTTCCGGACAATATGTCCTGGCAGTACGCGCTCAGTTCCGTGCCCCGTTCGTAAAGCTTCAGAATGCTTTCAAGGGGGGTATCCTCATTCTCGATCTGTTTCACAATGGATTCCAGTTCCTGCATCGCCTCTTCAAAGGATTTTTCTTTTATCATGACCTGTCCTTCCCTTTAATGTTCTTGATCGTTGCGCCGGCATATCCGTCATAGAATTCGATCTGAACGTCGTCCTCCGCGGACAATCCCTTTGCGCGGCGGAGGAGACGCTTCTGCCCGTCACGTATCAGGACATATCCTTTTTTCAGAAGGTCCTCCGGCGAATAGGCCGACAATTTTCCCTGTATGCCGTGAAGGCGCATTCCCTTATATCTCACATGGTTCCTGATCCCCTTCTCCATGGCGGAACGGTACGCATTGATCCTGTCAGAAGCCGCTCCGAGCGAATCGGAAAGGCGGCGTGAAGCAAGATAATTCCGGAGGTTCATTAAACGCTGCTGCTCTTTTTCCAGGTGGTTTTCGATATTCGAAGCCATCCGCTGCCGCATGGATTCGATGCGGTATCCCCAGGAATGGAGGGATTCGCTGATACGGCGTGAAGAAAGATAGCGCTGAAGATCGCCCAGCCGCCGGTGGTGTTTATCCATCAGCGACTCGATGCGCGAATGCATGATATAGTCAAGCTGATTAATGGTATTGCGCGCTTCGCGCCAGTTCCTGCAGACAAATTCCGCCGCATTGGTGGGGGTCGACGCCCGGTGGTCCGAGACGAAATCCGCGATGCTGGTATCGGTCTCGTGGCCGATCCCGGTCACCAGCGGAAGGGGATAATCCGCGATATAGCGTGCGAGCGATGCGTCGTTGAATTCCCAGAGGTCCTCGATCGATCCCCCGCCCCGTGCGCATATCACACAGTCCGGCGCAGCGTGTTTCAACATTTCCAGAGCGGCAATGACGGTCTTCGCCGCCCCTTTCCCCTGCACCCTCGCCGGCGCCAACATAAGCCGCACATGCGCTGCGTTCTGCCGGAACACATGCAGCATGTCCTGAAGGGCCGCACCGGTCTCACTGGTCACGAGGCCCACCCCCATGGGGTAAGCGGGGATCGTCTTTTTTCTTTCGGAGCTGCAGAGCCCTTCCGCGATCAGCTGCTTCTTGAGGGCCTCAAACTGCGCATACAGTTCTCCGCGCCCGGCATCCTGCAGCGTCTGTATGATGAACTGGTAACGGCCTTGCGGCGGGTACACGCTGAGGCGTCCGTGGACGAT
>JAGYLW010000047.1 GCA_018400915.1 Fidelibacterota bacterium | reverse complement strand
GAAAGTGCCCGGGCAAGACACTCCGTTCCGTACATGTTGGTCCCGGTCGAGGCGCCCATGAAGCGGTTGTATATCACAAGATAATCCGTATACCGGGGGCGGTTGACCGTTGAGAGCGGATGCCGCACCGCTTCGCCGCTGCTGTCCACTTTTGCGACAAGCTCCCCGGAAAATGCCGGGATCACAATGGCGGCCTTCCGGTTCCGGGCATAGGTGAACGCCGAACGATGGTAGGTGTAGGCATGGACAAATTCCCCGTTGACCACCTGATTGTTGATAGGAACGCCGTTCGTGGTGTTATAAAAATCCCCGTTCACCGCACTGACGATCCTGTGGGCCTCCCTGTCGCTGCGCCGGCTCATGCTGCTGGTGACTTCGCGGCCCAGTTTGCGGTCGTCCGCCTTGACCGATTCCAGCCTGATACGGGGGTTCGTCAGATCGATCGCCACCACGTGAATATCCCAGGGCTTTGACCTTTCAAGATAGTTTGTATACACCGAACCCGGCCCCACCTGATAGCAACGGACCTCTTCATAATGTTCCGCGGCCGAAAAAGAAAAGATCATGAAACTTATGATGAAAAACAGCATCCGCTTTTGCATATTTACCTCCGCCTGAATAATGTATCATTTACATTACTAAATTTAGCAATTTCTTTGCTAAATTTAGCAATTTCTTTCGGAATTCAAACCAAAAACCTTGTATTTCACATGCCGCACGCCATCAAAAGGACCTGCCGGACATCTCTGCACGGAAGGGTCCCTCCCCTTCCTCCCTGCTTCTCCGTTTGAAGCTAAGGTATCTGCGCCTTCACCGGCCAGAAAGAAAGAATTTCGAAAAAAAAGACAGCCCATGCCTGCACGGGCTGTCCGCTCTCGTTCAGATTTTATCAGCTCTGTGTTTACAGCATGAGCAGCAGGAATACCATGACGAAGAGCGCCACGGTCTCAACGATACCGATCACCATAAAATAATTTGCGGTCCCTTTCCCGGTTTCTGCATAGGCATCGGAAGAACGTGCCGCTGCTTTTCCCTGCATAAAAGCGGAAAACCCCATTGCCAGACCGCCAAATATACCGGCACCGAGAAGCCCGAAGGGATCCTTGTCACTGTTCCCGATAAACAACATTAATAAAAAACCGTATATTGTCTGGGTCAGCGGTGCACCCGCAAATGCCATGAGCAAGAAGGGTGCGGGTTTATCGTTCATGAAACATTTCTTCCAGCTGCCGACGGCTGCCTGTGAAGCTGCGCCGGTTCCAAGTGCTGAACCCGCTGCAGCAAGTCCTACTGCCGCAGCTGCACCGAACATTCCAAGATCCATCATGTTTATGTCTCCTTTAGTTTTTTCATTATTCTTTAAACGGTTGATATTTGTAACCGGACCACTCAAGTCCCAACTGTCCGCTGAATTCCAGTACATTGAGACGGATTCCATGTACCACCACGGAAAGCAGGGCCATAATAATATTAAGCCCGTGCCCGATAAGCAGAAGGATGATCGCCCCGACGATCGCCGGTCCCTGGTTCAGGTCTGCGGCAATACTGTTAAAACTGGAAGCAATGGCAACGGTCGCCATTCCGACGGCGAAAAGACGGATATAGGAAATAATGTTTGAAAAAGAGCTGATACTGTCCAGAAAGGTTTTGAATGCTCCGGAGAACCCTGCAAGAATACCTTTGAAAAAGTTCTTTCCGGGTTCCTGCCGGCTGAAGAACACGATAAAGACAAAACCCGTTGCGATCAGCGGGACCACGAAACCCGGCATATCCATTCCCAGCACCAGATTGAGTACCAGGGGGAATAGCCCTACGGTCAGGGAAAACCAGCCGACGTGTTCGAAGGCCTTTAGTTTCGGTAACAGCTCGATAAAATTCAGGATGCTGGCCAGGCCAAGCTGAATGACCGCCAGAATAAAGCAGATCAGCATCACCCTGTCCTGGGGATTGATCTCCATATCCGGAAACAATTCGGGGAATGAGGTGATCTCGGGGATGATCAGTGATCTGAAGAAAGGAACGGAGGCGATCGCCACGGATCCGAACCACGTGCCCGTGATAGCACCCCAGAAGATCGTAGCCACACTCAGGACATAAAGCAATACCACCATTTTGGGAAGTTTCTGCTCTTTTTTCTTTGTGCTTATGGTGGCAGCCAGCGCCAGGATCAAGAACAAACTTCCGTAACCCGCATCTCCAACGATCATTGCCACAAAAACGGTAAAAAATATCAGGAAGTACATGCTGACATCTTTTTCACGATATCCGGGAACGGTCCCGAGAAAATCAAAAACCGGCTGAATGATCTGGACCCATTTTGCATTCCTTAATTTGGTCGGGGGCAAGTCGCTTAATTCCGGCTTCTCTTCCACAAAACCCCAGCTGTTCTTCTCAGAGGCTTCTGCGATTTTTCCGGCATCTTCACCCGGAACGTATCCCTGTAAATATATGATTGCTTCCTGTTCCCCCAGACCGTTCCTTACTTTCGCGAACTCAAGGTCTTTCTCAAGGTGACGGATATATTCACCGATCAATTCTCCATATTGTTTATGATCTGACAATGTTTTTTGCAGTTCTCTGAGTGCTTTATTGATCTCACGGCTTCGTTTCACGATCGTTTCAAAAGACACCCCCGGGATGCTTGCGGGCTGGAATTCCAGCTTTTCCTCCGCCTCCCGGGTAATGAATGCGATTCTGGCGAAGGCCTTTGTTTCTGAAAGGATAAAAATACGGTCATTGTCTTCAAGGGATCCGGTATCTTTTTCAGGCACACGGTACAATTTTACATAAAAACCGGAAGCTTCCAGTTCCCGGAGGCTTTCCAAAGACATACGGCCCCAGTCTTCATACCATTTGCGTTCAGCATTGAGCTCACTTAACTCCTGAACGCATTTTGCACGTTCCTTTTCCACATCAAGGATCTTATGAACGATCTTTTCGACGTTGCCTCCGGAAGTCTGTTTGATATCTTTTGTGTCTCCCAGATGGAAAAAAGCTTTTTTTGCATGTCCCAGTTCGGTCTCGATGCTTGTCATATCTCCCGACGGCGGATTCGGTAAAGGCTTTACATGTAAAACGCCGAGCTTGCGAAGGGCTTTCAGCGTTTCTTCAGCACGGCCTTTTTCCACCAGAAGGGTGATCTTTGACATTTTTTCTATCATGGACTGCCTCTTTACGCCTCTGTAAACTTTTGCTGTTTTTTTCTTTCGATCTTCGCTTTCGAGATCTTTCCGCGCACTACGGCCGCCGTTTCCTGATCTCCCATAAAAATACGTATTCTCCGGATATTTTCCTCGGTGCGGGGGATCATCACTTTTTCAAAAAGATTGATACGCTGAACGGTGGTCCGTAATTCTTTCTGTATCAGCGCTTCCTGCTTTTCAAGGAATTCCAGCTCCTTTTCCAGCGAGATATATTCCCTGACGGCCTCTATCCCCTTGTCCACCCACAGGGGGTATTTCATCAGGTCGTAGCCCTCTTTCTCCATCTCTATCCCTTCGAAAACGGGAATATTGATCCCTGCGATATTGCCGGTATCCACTTTGACCCTTTTCAGGGTAAGCAGTTTATCAAGTCCGACAGGTTCGGCAAAAACGGCGATCCACGGGTTCAGGCTTTCCTCCAGCTTTTCCAGCCTTCTTTTCCCTTTACGTATTTCATCATGAATACGCCGGATCTCGGCCAGCAACTGCTGTTTTTTCAACTCCAGTGTCGGCAAATAGCGCGTAAAACGTTTTAACGCATCTTTCTGTTTTTTTAATTCATTTTTTGTCAGCTTTACATTTGCCATGGATGATGCCTGCCGTTACTTTTTCTTTTTTTTGTTCTTTTTGTTCTTTTTGCTTTTCACGGTACGCTTTTTCTTGTCTTTACTTTTGCCCGCCTTTTTCTTTTTACCCTTTTTCTCCTGCTCCTTTTGCTTTTCGGGGCTTTCTTCAGAACCTTCTTTTTCCCTGCCGCCGGTTTTCTCGGTGTTTTTTTCTTCTTTCTTTTCTTCTTTTTCTTCTTCTGCTGCTTCTTCCTCCGCCGCGTTTGCTTCCGCAGCCTCTCCGGTCTTTTCACTTTCCTTTTTTCCGGCGTCCTTCTCTTTCTCTTTACCGGCCTTTTCTGATTTTTCTCCCGGCCAGAATTTTTTGATCAGCTCGGTCCTGAACCCGGTCTCATCCGTGTCAAAACACTCCGCCAGTATCTCCCAGCCCTTGTCGAGAGCATCTTCCAGGGCGATATTCACGGAAAGGTCCATCATTTCGGCCTCAAAAAGTTTTCCGTACCTGAGCAGTTTTTTGTCCCACTCACTCATGCGAAATCCCATCGAACGCTTTTCATCCGTCTCTTTATACTGTGCATAAAGCTGGATCATCCCGTCCATGATCGCCCGGTGATCTTCACGGGTATCTTTATTTACCTGCTGCTTTAAACGGCTCAGGGAACCGAAAGGTTCAATGCGTCCGTTTCGCAGGTAGAACTGCCCTTCGGTAATATACCCGGTATTGTCCGGGACGGGATGGGTGACGTCATCGCCCGGCATGGTGGTTGCCGCAAGCAGCGTCAGCGCACCGGCGCCCTCGAAGTCTACCGCCTTTTCATAGCGGTTCGCCAGCTGGGTGTAAAGGTCTCCCGGGTATCCGCGGTTGGAAGGTACCTGCTCCATGGTAATCGCGATCTCCTTGAGCGAATCGGCAAAATTCGTCATATCGGTGAGAAGCACAAGCACCTCTTTCCCGTTCAGGGCGAACTGTTCCGCAACCGCCAGGCAAAGGTCCGGGACCATCAGCCCCTCGACCACCGGATCGGCGGCCGTATGCATAAAGAAAATGGAACGGCTCAGGGCCCCGCCTTTTTCAAGTTCGTTCTTGAAATACATATATTCGTCAAATTTCAGTCCGATACCGCCGAGAACGATCATGTCGACTTCCGCCTGGAGGGCGATACGGGCGAGCAGTTCGTTATAGGGTTCTCCCGAGACGGAGAATATGGGAAGTTTCTGGGAAACGACCAGGGAGTTGAAGACATCGATCATGGGAATATTGGTGCGGATCATCCGGTTGGGAATAATACGTTTTGAAGGATTCACGGACGGACCGGCGATCTCAATAAGGTTTTCCCGCAGTGAAGGCCCTTTGTCCCGGGGCTTTCCGCTGCCGTCAAAAATACGCCCGAGCATATCCTCACTGAAAGAGACCTTCATGGGGTCACCGAGAAAACGCACCTCGTCATTGGTGGCAATTCCCCTGCTTCCGGCAAAAACCTGCAGCGAGACCATGTCCCCGTCGATCTTGATCACCTTGGCCAGTGAGGCGCCGCGCCGGGTCTTTACCTCAGCGAGCTCTTCATTGCTGACACCCCCGGCCCGGACACTGATCACATTCCCGACAATGCTCAATATCTTATTATATACTTTCTTCATTTATTCACCGCTCCTTTTCGGGTCGTTTTCACCGGCTTTCTTCTCCGTGCTTTTCTCCTCTTTTTCTTCGCTTTCTCCCGCACCGGATTCGTTATCCCCACTTTCTTCCTGCTGATCTTCTTTTTCCGTGTCTTCTTCTTCTTTTTCCGTATCCAGGTTCTCCACACTTTCGGAGGAGATGCCTTTCAGATGCTTGTCGATCTCCTTTTCCTGCTTTTTGAATTCGTCCGTATCCATTTTAATATAGTTCCAGTCGATCGTCAGCTGACGAAGATCATTGAAAAAGTGCCGTGCTTCATCCTTGGAATCGAAATGGAATTCCGTGTAAAGGATCTCGTAGATCTTGTTAAAGACATACTCCTGACGTTCGGGGTCACTTACGGCATCCACCGGGTCAAAACCGTTCTGCTGCAGATACGCCGCATCCAGATACTCGCTTTTAAGGTAAAAGACAAAATCTTCCAGCGAAGTGCCTTCCTCGCCGACGACCATCATCATCTGGTGCACCTCGTTGCCGCGGCGATAAACGTCATGGACCCGCCGGACCTTTTCCGGCGGGATGATCCCCTTGTACTTGCTCCAGCTGTCAATCGGGTCAATCGCGGGATACTTCCGGGCGTCCGAGCGTTCCCGGGACAGGCCGTGAAAAGCGCCCACGACCTTCAGGGTGGACTGCGTAACGGGTTCCTCAAAGTTCCCGCCGGCGGGGGAAACGGTCCCGCCGATGGTCATACTTCCGTAGGAGCCTCCCGGAAGTTCCACATATCCGGAACGTTCGTAAAATTCGGCGATCCTGGATTCGAGATAGGCCGGGAAGGCCTCCTCACCGGGGATCTCCTCCAGCCGTCCGGACAATTCGCGCATCGCCTGTGCCCAGCGGGATGTCGAATCCGCCAGCACCAGGACGTCAAGCCCCATCTGTCGGTAATATTCGCCGAGGGTGGTGGCGGTATACACCGAAGCTTCGCGGGCCGCAACGGGCATGGAAGAAGTATTGCAGATAATGATCGTACGTTCCATCAGCGAACGGCCGGTACGGGGATCTTCCAGCTCGGGGAATTCCCGCAGTGTTTCCACGACCTCGCCCGCACGTTCACCGCAGGCCGCGATGATCACAATGTCAACGTCCGCATAGCGGCTCGTCAGCTGCTGAAGCACTGTCTTTCCCGCTCCGAAGGGACCCGGGATACAGTAGGTCCCGCCCTTACATACCGGAAAGAAAGTGTCCACAACGCGTATCTTTGTCACCATCGGTTCATGGGGAACCAGTCTCTGGTTGTATGCGGAGATCGGCATCTTCACCGGCCATTCAAAGTTCATGGAGATATCGATTGTTTCGCCCTGCGCGTCCTTTATCACGGCCACTTTTTCGGTGATCTTGTAGTCGCCCTCCTCTTTCACAGATTCAACGGTATATTCGCCGTCAAGGTCGAACGGGACCATGATCTTATGTTCAAAGATCCCTTCGGGCACCCATCCGAGATAAGAGCCCTTATAGACGGTATCGCCTTTTTTTACGACCGGGGTAAAATGCCATTTTTTATCAAAATCGATCGCATCCAGGACCACGCCGCGCGGAAGGAAGAATCCGTGTTTTTCCGCCAGGGCGGGAAGCGGGTTCTGCAGGCCGTCGTAAACCTGCGAAAGGATCCCGGGCCCCAGGGTAACGGAGAGCAGCTCTCCGGAGAATTCCACCTTATCCCCCACCTTCAGGCCTTTGGTGATCTCATATACCTGCATGTATGCCGTATTTTCCGTGATCTTGATCACTTCGGATTTCAGACGTTCCTCGTTCACGAGCACGTAGCCCACCTCATTCTGAATGACGCTCTCCTTGAACGCGACTTCGATCATGTTGCCGTTGATCGCGGTGATCTTTCCTATGTTCTTACTGGCCATTTGAACTCCATTCTATCCCGAAGATATCATGATGATTCTTCATGTGTTTCATGGTTTTCCGCTATATTGCTGACAATTTCCCTGAATGCTTTCGCACCGGCATCCTTTTCAAACAGGGAAAGACGGCGGAGGATCTGAAGTTTCAGGTAATAAAGCACAAAAAAGTCCAGATCCGAATAATGTTCGAATTCGTGATCCTCAATCCACTGCCAGCGATATTTCATGAGATTTATTTCGGTTTCCAGGGGGTTTCCTTCCCGTACGATCTGGGGCGGAAGGCCGGAAAATTTATAGTCGTGTCCTTCCGATGCGGCCTTGCGATAATTTGCCAGCTCCCTGCGGAGGGAATATTCAAATTCCTGATAATCGCAGTATATATTCCGCTCTGAGGCACGTTCATAATGATGAAGCAGGGATTTTGCAAGGATGGAATAGTCCGCAGGAGTCATCCATTTTCTTGCTTCTTCAAGATAATCCTCAATGCTGACGGGGGGTGTGTCGCCCCATATCAACGTGGGCATTTCGGCGGCAAAATAAATATATTTATCCATCGAAAGGCTCTCTATTGTTTTAAAAGCTCGGAAAGTTCCGGATTCAGGAATACGCGCATCGCATCAAGAATGCTCTCGTCGCTGAAATCGTAATACACATCTTCGCCCTTCTTGCCGATACGGAATCCGTAGCGGATCTTCTTGTCCAGTTTGACCTCGATACTGCCCTTCATGTTTTTCGACAGCGAGCGTTTCAGCTGGGCTTCCAGGGATTTGGTATCCACATCGTTGACGAGCACCTTGATATCTTCATCCTTCGCCCAGGTTTCGGCAAAACGGAGGATCAGATCTTTCAAAAAATCCTTATCCATCGTTTTGTCGACATCCTCGAGCAGTACCCGTTCGAAGATCGCCGTGATCTTTTCTTTCAGCTTCAGTACCGTATCGCGTGCAGCCTGCTGTATGGCTTTTTCGGCATTTTTCTGATAAGCCTTCGCTTCCGCCTCCGCATTCTTCTGATACTCGCCGGCTTTTTTCTGCGCTTCCTTTACGATCTTTTCAGCCTCTTTCTTCGCGTCGGCAACGATCTCATCTGCCTGTTTTTTTGCAGCCTCAACGCCGTCCGCTTTGATCTTTTCGATCAGACTGTCAAGTTTAACGCTCATTGTATCTCCTGTTCTGCTTCGGGGGTTTTATTGAATTTTTTTTCGGCAACCTGCATTTTACCGGAAATTTTCGCACCTTCCTCCACAATGAGTTTCTTTGTGATAAGCTCGCCGGAAAAACTTGAGTTCACGCCGAGAACGATCTTTTCATCGGCATGGATCCCCTGGGTTACCTGGCCGTTCAGATGCACTTCCTTTGCCTTGATGTTGCCGTCCACCAGCCCCCCTTCCGGAACGCGCACAACGCCCCTGGCATCGACATTGCTTTTAATGGTGCCGCCGATAATAATATCGCCGTTGACATGCACGGGACCTTCTATCACCGTGTTGGTACCGATAATGGTGTAGGTGGGTTTTTCTTTCATTGACATGGTTTTATCCTCAGTTTTAATATTTGTATTCAGGAATGAGCTTCTGCGGGTCTACAGCCTCTCCTTTGTGCCAAATCTCAAAGTGAAGATGGGGTCCCATGCTGTATCCGGTCTCTCCCAGAAGGGCGATAAGATCACCCTTTTTTACCCTCTGCCGTTCCTGAACGTGAAGGCGGTCGTTATGACCATAAACAGTAATATAATTATCGGCATGAGAAATGACAACCATATTTCCGAGCTCGGGCGTCCAGCCCGCAAAGACGACCAGGCCGTCCGCACAGGCCAGTACCGGATCCCCGGTCTCACCGGCGATGTCCACTCCGTAGTGGCGGCGGGGGGCGCTCATGAATTTTTTGGTGATCGTCCCTTTCGCCGGCGGCAGTTCCGGAACGCCGGATAAATAATAGCCGTTTTCTTCGCTGAGACCTGATCCCGCCAGTTCCCGGTACTCATGGTATTCGGGGGCCAGTTCCATCCCGACCAGCTCCCGGATATAGGTATTGAATTGCTTCATTTTTTCCACATCTTCCAGCAACTGGCGGAGCTGGGTCTCCTGCGCCCGGTAGCTTTCCATCTTTTCCTCATACTGCACATACTTCCTTGCGCGGGGAATAAGGATGATGTAAGACACAATGATCAAAAGCAGTATAAGAAGGGCGAGCATTTTCAACAGAAAATACAGGCCGTGATGCAGGGTCAGCGTTTTCTGATCTTCCTGCTCGCGGGGAATGAAAATAAATGTCACTTTACGGGTTTTCACGCGCCCCCGACTCAATGATGTCCAGTATGCGTTCAAGATCTTCCGGAGAATAATAATCGATATCGATACTGCCTCCGGAACGCCGCTGCCGTATCCTCACTTTCGTGCCCAGCGCCTGCTGAAATGCCCTTTCCAGTTCCATCACTGCGGAATCCCGTCTTGCCCCGGATGCGGACCCGCCGGGCGGACGCTGTTTCGGTTCCGCAGGTTCCTGGTTCAATCTCTCCGCCTGGCGGACGCTCAGGCCCTTTTTGACGATCATCTGCCAGGTCCGTATCATTTTTGCGGTATTGCCCGCGGCCAGGATCGCGCGCGCATGGCCGGAACTGATCTCCTTCGCGATCAGGCTGTCCCGGATCTCCTGAGGAAGTTTCAGGAGCCGCAGACTGTTGGTGATCGTGCTGCGCTTTTTCCCGATTCGCTCCGCAAGCAGCTCCTGAGAGACACCGTACCGTTCGATCAGCGCCCGGTATGCCATAGCTTCTTCGATTGGATTCAGGTTTTCGCGCTGAATGTTCTCGATCAGCGCCAGCTCCATCAGTGCTTCCTCGCTGCCGATCTCACGGAAATATGCCGGGATACTGTCCATGTTCAGGGCTTTGCAGGCACGCAAACGACGCTCGCCGGTGATCAGGATGGTCTCTCCCCCGATACGGGTCACGGTAACCGGCGTAATGAGGCCGCTTTCCCTGATGGACTGCGCCAGCTCCTGCAGTTCTTCGGATGAAAATTCGCGGCGCGGCTGATAGGGATTGGTCTTGATAGAATGGATGTCGATCTCTTTGACCGGCATCGGCTCCCCTTCGGAAGCGCCTTCATCCCGGTAACTGGGGATCAGCGCTTCAAGCCCACGGCCAAGTGCCTTATTCTTTACCATGTAAAAACTCCTCAGCCAGTTTCATATAGTTCATTGCGCCGGAGGAATGTATGTCGAAGGAAATGATGGGCTGACCGTAGCTGGGGGCCTCGCCCAGACGCACATTGCGGGAGATGATGGTCTTGTACACCTTGTCACCGAAATATTTGCGCACTTCTTCAGCCACGAGTTTGCTCAGATTAAGCCGGGAATCGTACATGGTAAGGATAATGCCCTCGAGATCAAGCCCCGGATTAAGGTTTTTCTGTATCAGCCGGATCGTATTCAGAAGCTGGGTCAGGCCCTCCAGGGCAAAATATTCACACTGGATGGGGATCAGGACGGAATCCCCCGCCGTAAAGCTGTTCACCGTCAGGAGGTTCAGGGAAGGCGGGCAGTCGATAAAAATATATTCATATTCATTCCGGCTGTTTTTGATGACCTTACGCAGGCGGGTCTCCCTCGACATGATGTTGACCATCTCGATCTCGGCGCCCACCAGGTCCTGATCGGCGGGAATGATATCCAGAAATTCCAGAAAGGTTTTCTGGACCGCTTCTTTATAGGGCACTTTTTCCAGCAGCACGTCATAAATGGTATGAGCGGCTTTTGAAGGTTCGATCCCCAGGCCGGAACTGGCATTTGCCTGCGGGTCGATATCGATGATCAGTACCCGTTTTTCCATTACGGCCAGTGATGAGGCGAGATTGATCGCCGTGGTCGTTTTGCCCACTCCGCCTTTCTGATTTGCAATAACTACTATTTTTCCCATGTTCACGTCGTTTTTTTGTATCATTTAATATAAATGAATTTGGGGGCGCATCCAAAATAATTCACATTAAGCATGCTGCAGGGAAAGAAAATGATAGGCGGGTTCTTCATAGGGATGCGCTTTGATCAGCGCTTTCT
>JAGYLW010000046.1 GCA_018400915.1 Fidelibacterota bacterium | reverse complement strand
GGAGGAATATTTAAACGTAGTAAGAAAATTCCTGCATAGCGTGGAAAATGATTAGATATATGCAATGATTTTGTTAACTAACTCTATATTGAAAACTTATTGGTAATCGTGTGTAGTATTTTCAAATTGACAGATGGTTATGCAAAACACGAACGCCCAACTGACCTTTCCCCCAAAAATCGGACAGTTTGAAATGTCATGCGCTTTCGCCCTAAATCTTCACCAGCCACATCCCGGCACAAATCAACCCCATAAAACCCTCCCAAACAAGCGCTAAAATACTCGCAACAAAACCCTGGTCAAATTTTGGCCAGACGACCTCATAACATCCTGATTACCAGTCATCTTCAGTGTACTCATAATCCGTTTGTCCGAGGTTCACCCCTACACATCGGGGGAGGGGCTACACTTAAGCGCCCTGTAAACAAGTATTTACGGGGCGTTCTTTTTTGGCATGATTTTATGTGAAATGTAACGAGTGTAAAGAGTATTATTCCGGGTTTGAATAGTGTGGTCAGTTTTTGGTCAGTATATAACATTTCATGTCCGGAAGCCCGCAAGGCCTATAATGACCCCTTGAAATATCTATTAAATTGCGTATATTGCAGAACCATATACATACAGCGAGGCAAAATGGGAAGCGGTTGTCAGCATTGCCGGGGAATGGGGCCATATGAGGGACGTTGATTGAAGGGACGTTTGAACAAAATGATGAAGGCTCTTACCATAATAAATACTCAGATCATAAATCGGGTAAACTGAAATGTGTCTCTTAACTAATAGCGGGATTTGTCCAATTAACTTTGAAGACGTACACAAAGGAGATCAACAAACATGATGATGATCAGCAGGAACAGATGTGTAGGCTGTGGTATGTGTGCAAGCGGGTGTTCGGTGAATGCAATTTACGTAGATACTGAAAAAGGATTTGCGGTATTCAGGGAGGACAAATGTATTGATTGTTGCGTGTGTATTCAAAATTGTCCCCAAAATGCAATAAAAGATGTCAGAGAAGAATTGTTATTTGCTATCGGAACGGATGACGGCAAGACCATAAAGCAGGGCGATCATTTTGGGATGTCGAAGATCTTTCAGATCTGGAGATATTCAAATGGCGAATTGATCTTCAAGGAAGAACGGAAAAATGTGAAATATCAGGAAGATGAAACAAGGATCCACGGTGATCCGAATAAAGCTAAAGCAACTTCTTCAGTATTGGGTGGTGTGGATGTACTGGTGGGAAAAATGATGGGCCCGAATATAGTTCGGCTGCAGAAAAAATTTGTCCCTATTATTGTACGGCAATCAAGGATCAATGAAACATTGGAAATATTAAAAGAAAATATCATTGAGATCATAGAAGAAAAAGAAAAGAAAGAGCGGAGAGGATTAATATTAAAGTAAGGGACATGATAACAAAAGATGAATCCTGCCAAGCGGAACAAAAACCGCAGAACATCTCCTGTTGCATATTAGTGGAGTTTGAAATGTTAGTATAAGGACTTTTTCGCTTCCCTCTAAATCTTCACAAACCACATCCCGGTATATGTAAACCCCAAAACCCGCATCAATACTCAACTTAAAGCCATTCAAAGCCCCTCTTTCACCCAAGGGTCACACCCCGGCACACATGAACCGTGTGACCTGCATGGATAAAGGGCTTCCCACTGTGTTCATATCCGCCGGCCGGCGGATATGAAGGTCAAAAATGCCGCGGAGAGCAAGCCTTAAGTTCTTAAACTTCTTGTTAAAATTTGATTCAAATATTGTATATTAAATACGATATAAAGAAAGGGAAACATGCAGCATTCCGAACATGATTCAAAATCGAACGTACGCAGTTTCCTTTGGCATGCCGTTTTTCTTGCTTTGGCTTCCAATTTCATGGATGTGGATACCATTATTCCGTCGATGCTGATAAAAGCGGGGGGAACTGCTTTCCATTTGGGACTTTTAACTGCGATCATGCTCGGTGGGACCAAATTATTTCAACTGATATTTGCCTCGGGATTGACTGTTAAGGAGAGAAAAAAGACTTATCTTCTTTTCGGGATCAATGTACGGATTATCTCACTCATTGCGATGGCGGCGGTATTCTTTTTTTCTCCTTCCATGTCGGGCAGCACCCTGATCCTGCTTATCTTTATCCTGATCACGGCTTTTGCACTCAGCGGATCCTATGCGAGCCTTTCCTATAATGATATTTTCGGAAAATCGGTATTACAGGCCAGCAGAAAGCGTTTCTTTTCGCTTAAACAGACGATTAACAGTATCGGGATCTTTACTTCCGCACTTATCGTGCGTGAATTGATCAAACGGGTCAGCTATCCGGATAATTATTCACTCTTGTTCTTATGTGCCGGTATCTTGCTTTTGGTCGCAAGCCTCGGTTTCTGGAAACTTCGTGAATTACCTTCAACGGTTGAGCATAAAAGAACCTTGTTGGAATTTCTGCGAATGATCCCCGCGGAGGTCCGTAAAAACACCAATCTTAAAAATTATTTGTTCATTATCAACAGTCTGGGTCTCGGGATAAGCATTCTTCCTTTTCTTATCCTTTACGCCAAAGATAACTTCGGACTTTCATTCAAACTGGTGGGGAATATCCTGGTTTTCCGGACGATCGGCATGTTACTGGCCAGTCTGATCTTTTATAGGATCGCCCATAAGACCAATTACAGGAAACTGATGACATTAAATCTTTTTCTTGGAGCTTCGCTTCCTCTCATTGCCTTATTGCTGAACGATCATCCCCTCTTTTATCAGTTGCTCTTTATCTTGTCCGGAATGTTCGTTGCGATCTACCGCATAAGCGATAACGGGGTACTGATGGAAATTTCCACAAATGATAACCGGGTCCTGTATACCGGGATCTCAGGAGCAGGAACCATCCTGACAACACTTTTCCCGCTGATCGCCGGATCCCTGATCGCAGCGTTCGGATATACCTGGGTTTTTATTACGATCTCAGCGCTGATATTTATCAGTTTCTTCTTTGTCCGGCAATTGGATTGCTCGGCAAAAGATTGAACCTTGTGCAATTCAACGATACAAAGAGAAAGAGATCGCTGCTTTTACGAAGAATAAAGATCATGTCACGCACCAGATCAGATTAAGCAACATTTTTTCTGTAAAAAGGCATCGGGTTTAGCATTTCAAATTTCGTATCGAAGCTCAAATGTTTTCCACCCGTCATGCGACATCATTTTCCACTGACCATATCCCGGTACACATAAACTTTTAAACTCTCCTGTATAAAGGGCTCTCCATTGTTCTCTTATCCGCCTGCCGGCGAATCGGAGCTGACGACGCCCCGCGATCCCTCTCTTCCGGAAATTTCTTTTTAGAACAATATTTAAAAACTTGCTGAAAATTGGATCCAAGCTTCCCCGCTTCTTTGCTTCTTTGCTTCTTTGCTTCTTTGCTTTTTCGCTTTTTCGCTTTTTCGCTTTTTCGCTTCTTTGCTTCCCCGCTCAATCCGTGAAAGGCGGCCGACGGGTTTGTCAACATATTCTATGTTCGATATATGGGGACAAGGTCAAGATCCCGCCAACTTCCGTTTGTGATGACGAAAATGAAAGTGTCGGAACATTCTTCCTCTGCATGCGCACAAACAGACAAAAGGAGGTATCATAATGATGAAGAAGATTACCATTGCTTTGCTTTTCGTAACAGTCATCGCCGTATCCTTTATCGGATGTGACGGCATTTTGGATCCGGACAGGCTGGAAGAACCCGAGTTTTCTCCCCCGGCATGGATCATCGGGACCTGGGCGGATACGCTTGGCAAGTATGAATATGTTTTTGAAGAAAACGACATTACACTGAACGACACCTATGATCTGAAAGAAATGTTCAGAGGCGCCAGTATGGATGAGGAAATAAGTTCCGAATCATATGCGGTCTCTTGTTCTTTCCTGGTAGTGGACACCACCGTTTTCCGCTTTGATAAAACCTCTTCTACAACGCTCGACCACTCGGTGGTCAGCATGGGCGATACTTCCGCGCTGGACACGGATATCCGGGGCTTTACCACCGAAGGCTCCATTGAACTGATAAAACAGTAATATTCCGATCTATAGAAGCCGGAACGATCCTGAGTTCCCGGTACGTTTACTGCCGTTCTCGCAGATTTATGTATCCGTTCGTCTGTACGGACGATTCAACCTTGCGTATCCTGTAATTTATGCTCATGCATAGTATTTGTACGGTCCGGATCTCATCCTTATCTTCGGGTATCCAGAAACAAAAGCTTCCTAAAGGACTTTAAATAGGAATGCGGAAGCAAATAACGGTTTCCGAAGCTGAAACTTGAACAAACAGGGAGTTATCATGCTTGAAATACAGGATCTGACCTTGCGCAAAGGCAACAAGAACATCCTCAGCAATGTCAGTCTGGCGTTCCGCCAGAAAGAGATCCACAGCCTGCTCGGTCGCAACGGTACCGGGAAGTCCACCCTGGGTTATGCCATCATGGGATTGCCGGAATACGGGCCTGCCTCGGGAAAAGTCCTTTGGAAAGGCAGGGATATCAGCGGCATGTCCATCAGCGAACGTGCCAAACTCGGGATCACCCTGGCGTGGCAGGAGCCGGCCCGTTTTGAGGGGCTGGAGGTCGGTGAGTATCTGGAACTGAGCAGAAACAAAGACGGCAAGGGACCGTCCGTGAGCGAATGCCTCCGGGAGGTGGGCCTTGAACCGGAAGCCTATCTGAAGCGCCAGCTGGATGAAACCCTCAGCGGCGGAGAACGTAAACGCATTGAACTGGCGGCCGTGCTTGCCATGCAGCCCGCCCTGGCGATCCTGGACGAACCGGACTCCGGCATTGACGCCCTGTCGATCGACTTTATCAAGAACGTGATCCGCGCCCTGGTGAAAAAGGGTTCCACCATTCTGCTGATCACCCACCATGAATCCGTGGCGGAAATGGCAGACCGCACTTCGGTGCTGTGCTCCGGAAAATTGCTGAAAACGGGCCGGCCGGAAGAGATCTCCCGTTTCTTCCGCAATCACTGCCAACCCTGCACCCATGTGAACGAACCCGACGAGGAGGTGATCCCCCATGATTGACTATTCCGGTGAATTTGAACAATTGTCCGAGGCGTACCGTGAAAGCGGCGGGGATCCGCAGGCACTGCGGGATGACAAGAACGGTCTCATGCTGATCAGTGGGAACAGCCTGCTGGGCAAGAACGAGATCCCCGGCCTTATGATCGACACGGAGCAGCTGAAGGACGGTGTCAAGGCGCATGTGCGCGTTAAAAAGAACACCCGTATTGAAAACCCCGTACATCTGTGCTTCGGCGTGATTCCCGATGAGGGCGTTCAGCGTATTATCGCCGACTTCGATATCGAAGACAACGCCTCAGCCGCCTTTCTGGCGCATTGTTCCTTTCCCAATGCCGTAAAGGTTCAGCATATCATGAAAGGTGTGGTGAATATCGGGGAAAACGCCCGTATGAAATACAATGAAACGCATTTTCACGGCAAGGAGGGCGGCGTGGAGGTACTGCCGAAAATGAAGATCAATGTCGGCAAAGGCGGCGCCTACATCAGCACCTTTAAACTGACCAAAGGCGCGGCGGGAAAGGTCGATCTGGATTATGAAGCCTATCTGGACGATGATGCCCTGAGCGAGATGTATGCCAAGATCTACGGGAAAAGCAACGACGACATAAGGGTGAAGGAATCCATTTACCTGAACGGGAAAGCTTCAAAAGGCCTGGCGGAAAGCCGGATCGTTGTCAGTGGGAACGCCCGGGCGGAAGTGCTCGGCGAGGTGATCGGCAATGGCGCGGATTCCCGCGGGCATGTGGACTGCATGGAGATCGTGCAGGGCAAAAACGCCAGGGCCTCGGCCGTTCCCCGTCTGGAAGTGGTCGACGACACGGCCAAGCTTACCCACGAAGCCGCGATCGGCAGTGTTGACAAGCGTCAGATGCAAACCCTCATGGCGCGCGGACTTTCGGAAGAAAAGGCGATGGATACCATCGTTCAGGGACTGCTGCGCTGAGACCGGCCGTTCCGGGAACGGGAGAACTACTCTCTGAATCGCCGTATCGCTTTTCGCAGAGCCCGCCAGTACCCCCATTTTTCGTCGATCTTTTCCAGGGAAAAAAGGCAGATCCCCGTTGATCCGTTGTCCCGGGCATCGTCGAAAAATTCGCTGATCCTTTGCTTCGGGACATGTCCCACAAAGAGTCCGCTGCACAGAGAAGCGGGGTTGTCGTTCCGCTCCAGCGCCCTGACACCCTGACGGGTGGCGGTTCCCACCATCTCATCCGGCCAGTTGTAGAACCTGTGATATATCATGGGGAAGAGCACGTCGAAATTCCTGAAGTTCGCCCAGTCCTGGCGGACCAGCTTTTTTGATTCTTCCGGAGAAGCGAATACGGCGGCGCTTGCTATTTTACCATGGGAGCGGATCTCTTTCCCGAGCGCATTTGCAACATTTGTCAACGCATCCCAGCGGTACTGCATCCAGGCCTCGCAGGAGGTGGGATCCTCAAGTTCCAGGGGATCGGTCCCGGTGCGCTCCCTGAAGGCGTCCCGGCATACCTCACAATAACAAAAATCCCAGCGCGGGTACACCTTGTCCTGAAACACCCCCCGCGATTCATGAAGACCGTAGGGAAGGATGGCATCGGGATAACGGATAAAATCCAGATGCACTCCCGCCAGCCCCCGGATCTCCGCAAGCTCGGCAACACGGTTTCTGAGATACTCTTCGGTTTCCTTCCGGGACGGGCAAAGCCAGCGATAGTGTTCACGGTTGTATAATTTTATGTCCGCGCAGGATTCCCCGAGCGCATTGACCTGGTACCATTCCGAATGCGCCTTCCGCAGGTTCTTCTCCGTTCTGTTGATGGTCCATATCCAGGCGTGCAGCTCGATACCGTACCTTTCCGCATGCGGCAAGGCGGAGCGGATAATACGGATGGCCGCGCTGTCGCGGAAGGAGGAAGAATCTCCGAGGATCTCCGGGTACCCCCCGTGGCATTCCAGGAGCACCGCGTTGATCCCCGCCCGGGAGGCTTTGCGGAAAGAGCGCCGCCACCGGCGGTCCGGGGTCGTTGTCTTTCCGCTCATCCAGGCCCAGACTTTCGTTTCGGGAGTGACGGATACTGCTTCTTTTTGCGAACACGAAGACAGGCTTGTGAGAACGGCGGCGGATATCAGCACAGAAAGCCCGCCGGCAATGATGTTTTTGACAATGCTCATAAAAAAACCCGCGAATTGTTTACGTTTATATGCTTCCCTGTGTGTTCCGCATGTCCGCTGTGATTTTCCGGCACTTCTTACACGCAGTGTTCCCTGCGTTCCCGGACATTGACCGGCGGAACCGCAACAGATAAAATACCGTATTTATCAATGATACACAATCATTTATTATTCCGGGAACCGTTCCGGGCTCCGCACGGGAAGATCCTAACGGAGTGCTTTCCTTAGATCCACCATTTCAATGGCGTTCTGCACGGCATTCCAGCCTCTATTTCCGGCCTTGCTTCCGGCCCGTTCAAGCGCCTGCTCAATGCTGTCCGTGGTGATCACCCCGAAAATGACCGGTTTCCCGCTTTCCAGGGAAACCTTCGCCACGCCTTTGCTCACTTCCGCGGCGATATAGTCGAAATGCGGGGTGGCGCCGCGTATCACGGCCCCCAGACAGACCACCGCATCATAATCTTTCTGTGCCATCATTTTCGCCACCAGAGGGATCTCAAAGGCGCCCGGCACCCAGGCGATCTCCAGATTTTCCCTGCTGCCGCCATGGCGCAGAAAACAGTCTTCCGCTCCGGAGAGAAGTTCCTTGGTGATCAGGTCGTTAAAACGCGAGACCACCAGTCCCAGCTTTACATCCCCGGCCTGCAGTTTTCCTTCAAATTGCTTCATGACTTATTCCTTTCCGTCGTTTTTTTATCCAGGATCAAATGCCCCATCTTGTCCCGCTTGGTCTCAAGATAAGCTTTATTATTCTTATTGGGAGCCGTTTCCAGCGGCACCCGCTCGGTGATCTCCAGGTCATAACCTGAAAGGCCGATGATCTTTTTCGGATTATTGGTCATCAGCCGGATCTTCCGTATCCCCAGGTCCTTGATGATCTGCGCCCCGGCGCCGTAATCCCGCAAATCCGGCCGGAATCCCAGCTCAAGGTTCGCTTCGACGGTGTCCATGCCACGGTCCTGCAGTTCATAGGCCAGGATCTTGTGCTTCAGGCCGATACCCCGGCCTTCCTGCCGCAGATAGATCAGTGCGCCGCGGCCTTCCTCGGAGATCTTTTTCAGCGCCGCGTCTTTCTGTTCCCCGCAGTCGCAGCGGGCGGAGTGAAAGACGTCTCCGGTGATGCATTCGGAATGTACCCGCAGAAGCACGGGAGTTTTCGCGTCGAATTCTCCCATGCTGATTGCCATGTGCTCCTTATTGTCCAGGAGATCCCGGTAAAGCGTCAGCCTGAATTCCCCGTATTTGTTCGGGAACTTCACCGTCGTCAGCTTTTCGATATACCGCTCATTTTTTCTGCGGTAACGGATAAGGTCCGCGATCGCGATGATCTTAAGATCATGTTCCTTCGCAAAGGGTAAAAGTTCCGGAAGGCGCATCATGGTCCCGTCCTCCGCCATGATCTCACACATCATGGCAACCGGACGCAGGCCCGCCAGACGGCAGAGATCGGTGGAAGCCTCCGTATGGCCGGTGCGGCGGAGCACACCGCCTTTCTTGGCCACCACCGGAAAAACGTGTCCGGGACGTCCCAGCTGTTCCGGCCGGCTCCTGGGATCGGCCAGCACTTCGAAGGTCCTGGCCCGGTCCTGTGCGGAGATCCCCGTGCTGGTGCCTTCCAGGGCATCAACGCTCACCGTGAACTTGGTCTCCTGCAGTGAAGAATTATTCGATGCCATATTTTCCAGCCGAAGCTGTTTTGCGATCTCCTCATCGAGCGAGGCGCAGATCAGGCCGCGGCCTTCTTTCGCCGCAAAGTTCACCGATGCCGCATCCACAAATTCCGCCGCCTGGATCAGGTCCCCTTCGTTCTCACGGTGAGGATCGTCCACCACGATAATCCTCTTTCCTTTTTTGATGTCCGTGATCGCCTCTTCAACCGTATTTAACGTAAATGCTTGTGTCATAGCTGCCTTTTCCCGTTTTACCAGTGGTAACCCCATTTTTTCAGATCCGCTTCCGACAGGGATTTTGACCCCTTTAGATGCTTCAGGATATATTTTCCGACAATATCGGTCTCAATGTTCACCCTGTCGGCCATCCGGAGGCTTCCCAGGGTGGTGTGCTCAAGGGTATAGGGAATCAGTGCGACCGTAAAACGGTCCTTTCCCGCCTCCGTCACGGTCAGGCTCACCCCGTCCACGGTGACGCTCCCCTTTTCAACGATCAGCTCCGTCAGATGCTCCCCGGCCACGAAGTGCAGCAACACGCTGTTTCCCTTTGTCTGCCTGTCCGTCAGGACGGCGGTATCGTCCACATGCCCCTGCACCAGGTGTCCGTCAAAGCGCCCGTCCGCCGGCATGCCGCGCTCCAGATTGACCGTCTTCCCGTCTTTCCAGTTACCCAGTGTGCTGCGGGAGGCGGTCTCCCCAATGGCGTCGACCGAAAAAATCTCCTCCTGCCGTGCGGTCACGGTCAGGCAAATGCCGCTGACCGCCACAGAATCATCGACCCGCAGCTCCGGGGCGATCTCCGGCGCTTTTATCCGGATGCGGAAAGTGCCGCCCTTCCGGTCGATTCCCGCGATCTTTCCCTGTGTTTCAATAATGCCTGTGAACATTTCCGGCCTCACTCGTATTTTTTCATGATCCCTGAAAAATGCATGTCTCCGCCGCTTTGCACCCACCGGTGCGAGAGAAAGCCTTGTGCATCCGGCATCCGGCGCGGCGGCACCTTCATCATCGGGACCCCCTCCCCCAGCAGTTTCGGCGCGATAAAAAGCTCCAGACGATCGATAAGGTCCGCTGTTGCCAGCATGCCGTGCAGTTTTCCGCCGCCTTCGACCAATATGCTCTGTATGCCTCGTTCTCCCAGCTGTTTCAGCCCGTCTGTCAGCGCGGCAGCGTTTTTTTTACGGCTGACGATCAGGTCCGCCTTGTGCTCCCGCATCGCACGCATCCAGTTCTCGTCCGCCCCGCTTTGCGTAATCACACAGAGAGGTGCCTCCGCTGCTCCTCTGAGCAGTGCTGAACTTTCCGAAAGGCTTCCCCGCGGATCAAAGACAACTCGCAGGGGATTCTCTCCCGGCACATCCCGCACCGTCAGCTCGGGGTCGTCCGCGATCACGGTGCGCATTCCCACCAGCACCGCATCGTTTTCTGCGCGCATGGCGTGGACCTTCTTCCGGGAGCTTTCCGAAGAGATCCATTTTGCATTTCCTGTTTCATCCGCGATACAGCCGTCCAGGGTAATGGCGGCCTTGGCAATGAGATAGGGGAATCCGCGGGTCATCATCTTGATAAAGGGCTGATTGATCTCCGTACACTGCTCCCGGAGGATCCCGTCCCGCACGGTGATGCCGGCCCTGCGCAGCTGCCGTATCCCCTTCCCCGAGACAAGCGGATTCGGATCCTGCATCCCCACAAAGACCCTTTTTATTCCCGAGCGGATGATCAGGTCGGTACAGGGCGGCGTTTTCCCGCTGTGACAGCAAGGTTCCAGTGTTACGTACATGTCGGCGCCCGCGGCGGCGGCGCCGGCATCCCGGATGGCATTCATCTCTGCGTGGGGCCCCCCGAAGTGCTCGTGGCGGCCCTTTCCGATGATCTTTCCGTCCCGGACGATCAGCGCTCCCACGCGGGGATTCGGCGACACACGCCGCTGACCCCCAGCGGCCGTCTGCACGGCCTGAGACATCAATGTTTCCGTTCCCGCCGGTTTTTGATCGCTCATAAAAAAACCCCATGCTGCACGGGGAAGAAAGGTCCATTCATCTTCTCTCATCCGGACTATACCGTCGGCGACTGGATTTCACAGTCTCGGTCCGTCATCGGACGGACTCGCGGGCTTTCACCGCCGGTAGGGAAATGCTCCCTTCCCCGAAGATATGAATAGTATAAAAAATACATCTGACATATGCCAGTAAAATTATTTTGCTTCCCTCCTTGCACGGCGCAAGACGAATCAAGCGTCCCCGACCTCTGTTAAACTCGTCATCCCGTATTCTTTAGATTAGGAAAAATTAACCGTTTTCATTATATTTCATCATCAGATTCATTGAATACTTATCCCTGTCAGGTCGAAGTAAAACGTTGTTTTATATTTTTTCCCTTTCAGGAAATACCGGAACAGTTTTTCGCAAGGAGATCCTGCATGAAAGTTATTACGATCGCACTCGGCGGCAATGCGCTCGGCAACACCCCGGAAGCACAGCAGAAGCATATTGAAAAGGCGGTGCCTTCGCTGGTGGACCTGATCACACAGGGACACAAGATCATTCTGACGCACGGGAACGGTCCCCAGGTGGGCATGATCTACAAGGCCTTCGAATACGGATCGGTGAATACGGACCGCATATGCCGCTTTGACCTGCAGGAATGTACGGCCATGAGTCAGGGATATATCGGATATCACCTTCAGAAAGGCATCAAAAAGGAACT
>JAGYLW010000045.1 GCA_018400915.1 Fidelibacterota bacterium | reverse complement strand
CGGTTCGCCCCGTTTTCATGTCGATGAGGACGACACCTTGTCGCTCGCCGCTGCAATATTTTATGAATATATCAGCGATCCCGATAATGCCGATTCTTTGCTCAGTTTTCATATTCCGGGTGATTCGCATGTAACGGTACGGCAGGATGAGGATACACTGCGTTTCATCCCGGCCCACGATTGGGATAAGGACTGCAGGCTCACGTGGTCTGCAAGTGACGGTGAATTCACAGGCCGGAATTATATGACACTTCATATCAATGCAGTAAATGACCCGCCGGTGATCGATTCCCTGCCGGATATTGTGTATAGGGACGGTTGCGGTTCTGCGGTGAACAGCATCAGCCGCAGAGCACTCCTTGAATGTGTGCGTGATATTGATACCCCCGATGAGGACATCCGCATCACCCTGCAAAGCGACGAAGTATGGTTCAGCGGCGGGGAGTCCTGGACCTATATACCGCCCGGCATCGCTAATTATGAATATGAATGGAAAAACTATCCCGCCCTGTTCATCGTATCGGACGGAGAATATGACGATACCGCCGGAATCCTTATCCGGGTGGAAGAAAGGAACGAATATGCGCCGAAGGTGACCGGCCGTCTCAAATTCTTTGAGGATGACACCTTGTCGCCTTCATATTCCGCTACCAACGATCAGGAATACATAACAACAGATATTACCGATATCGCATCCTACCTGGATGACCGGGATATGTTCGACCCTTACCGGCGCGAACTTATCCGGCCGGATTCCGTGATCAATATCGATACCGCCCTGAGCGCGGTGAAAGATACCGCATTCAACCTGATCTTTTCGCCTGTCAGCAGGAACGGGCATCTGCGGGTGGATTTTATCGACGGAGAGCCCTGTGTATACAGCCCGGTGGAGGATTACTACGGCAGGGATTCCCTGGAGCTGGAGATCTACGATCATTACGGGGAACCGTACCATCACGTAAGCACAATGCTTCCCGTTGAAGTGATCGGCATCAACGATCCGCCCGTCATCACCGGTCTTCCTCTGCTGGAATGGGCGGAAGACGATACGCTCGATGATGTTGCCGTATCAGACTTTTATGCATGTTTCAGCGACGATAACCCTCTTGAGAATATCCCGCTTTTTATTCTGGAAGGAAATCATACCCGGGTCTACTCCAACTGGTCGGGAAGCTATACCCTGCCGGAGAACACCTACCGTCTCCGTAGCTACAATGCGGCTTATGCCCCCCGAATGTCCTCCACATTCCGTTTTACCGCTTTAGAGGACTGGTACGGCCGGGACACCCTTTTGCTGAAGATCCGGGACGGGACGGACAGCGACAGCAAAACGGCAAGTGCAGAACTCGTGGTCCGGGTCACACCGGTCAATGACAGACCGTATATCGGAGGGCCTTTTAGCATACGTTGTTTTGAAAATGATTCAACGCGCTGCGATCTGGCCCGCCTGGGAGATGGAAATTATGATGCGGAAACCGTTAACGATTCACTTACGTATCATATTATTTCCGGAGATCACGTACAGAGCCGGGTTGAGGGACACCATGCGGTCTTTAGCGCTGCCCGCAACTGGAACGGATTTGACACCCTTAAGGTAATCGTCAGTGACGGGGAGCTTTCGGATACTGCGCGGCTTTTCATTGAGGTCTGCCCGGTCAATACGCCGCCGCAGATCGCCGCGATCCCCGCCATTACGTTCCCGGAAGACAGTTCCGTCTTCTACGAACCGTCGATATGGCATGCATATATCGAGGATGCGGAGACCGCCGATGAAGATATCTATATCGAACCGCTTCGATCGTTGGGAGGACATGTCTATGAAGGGTATCAAAAGATCGCCTCCGATTTCAACTGGTCCGGAAGAGATACCCTGATCCTGAAGGTTCATGATGAAAGTGACTATTACACGCATCCGCATTCAGACACGAGCTTCCTTATGCCCCGGAATACCGTTTCCCGTCAAATTCCCGTTCATGTTACGCCGGTCAATGATCCGCCGGTACTGGACCGGATCATTCCCCACATTGAATTTGATGAAGACGACTCCTGTGTAATCACAGAAGCATATTTTTATGATCATGTCGATGATGTGGAAACCCCGGACAGCGCGCTGCATTATTCCCTTACCGCCGCCGCGGCTGATCCGCATATCACGGTCACTACTCTGCATGATGCTTCCTTTCTTTTACGTCCGCAGCCGGACTGGTCCGGCTTTGAGGACCTGATGCTGACCGTAAGCGACGGTACCAACAGTGTTACGGGTCTCTTCCGCGTATCTGTTCTGTCCCGTCTCGACACCCTGGAACTGCTGGGTCCCGATACGGTCTATGCCCGCGAGGACGAGCTTTTCGAAGCGGATATCGAGTACAATTCGGATCCGTTCACGGAGGTTTATTTCTATCTGGCCGACCCGCCGCTCTGGGCCGGGACCCGTAACGGCAGACTGACAGGAACGCCCACGGAGGGGATCGCCGGTGATATTTCCTTACAGCTGGTCGGAGACCAGTCCTTTACACATGTCAGTGATACGATGAGGGTAATATTTCACGTCACAGCGGTGAACGATCCGCCCTATTTATACGGAAATGATACGGTTTCCGCCGAGCCCGGAAGTGAATTTTCCTACACCATACACGCCGGTGATCCCGATGACACGCACCTGGATTACGATGTCATCGATAGTCCTTCCTGGATGAGCGCCGACAGCATATATGTCGGCGGAACTCCGCCCGTCACAGCCGAAGATACGACGTTCCGGACCCTTGTAACGGACGGGGAGTATTCCGATACCGCTACGGTCGCGATCCGTTTTGAATATGTGTCGCTGGCGCCGGTGGTTGCTTCGTCCAGTGATATCCGGGGTACGGAAAACCAGTATTTCTCCTATGTTTTTATGGCATATGATGCCAGCGGCGGTTTCCCGATGATCGATTACCTGTACCTGCCGGACTGGATCTCGGAAGACAATGATACGCTGACCGGCTATCCGCCTCCCGGTATCAGCAGGGATTCGATCCGTGTCGCGATGTATTCCATGGCGGCGGACACGGCCACGCTTTATATCGATCTGGAACCTGTCAATGAAGCACCGTATTTCCTTTCACCGAAGATCCTTCAGGGAAGAGAAGATTCCCTGCTGACGTATAAAATCGAAGCTGTGGACCCCGAGGATTCCTCGCTGACCTGCCGTATTATGGATCAGCCGGCCTGGACCACGGTGACCGGGGACTCCCTGTACGGTTATCCTCCCGAAGGCGTAACGGAAGCCTATTTCATGGCCTTTGCCTCCGACGGGGAAAAAGAGAATGCGCAGTATGTGCATATTGAGATAGAAGCGGTGAACGACAGACCTGTCTTTACTTCCGCGGATTCGCTGGCCATTCCCGAGAACAGCATCTTCAATTATGAAGCAGAGGCGGCAGATCCGGAAGATTCCACGCTCAGCTATCGCTATCTGTCGATACCTTCCTGGTGTGATACGGCGGGTGTATTTGTCAGCGGAACGCCTCCGAAACACAGTCCGGATACCTGTTTTTCCGTAACGGCAAGCGACGGAGAACTCCGAGACACCCTAGGTGTCCGTGTGAATGTGCTTCCGGTAAATACGGCACCCGCATTCGCGTCGGACCGGGATACCGTTAGCTGTACGGAAGAGCTGCTTACCGTCTATACACCGGCAGTTTCGGATGCGGAGGATGACAGCCTGACATATCATGTTCAGGCGAAATATGCATGGATACAAACGGAGGGGAACACCGTACGTATCCTGCCGGAAGAGGGTGTGCTGAAAACGCTCTGCGAACTCCGTGTCTCGGACGGCATGCTGCGGGATACACTGGAACTGTTCCTGGACATCACGCCGGTCAATGACCCGCCGCGTATAATTTCGGATTCCCTCTTTGATGTGACCGACAATGCCCCCTTTATTTACAGCGCGGAGGCCGTCGATCCGGATGACAGCCTTATCACTTACTTCTATGATCAGCTTCCCGTCTGGCTGTCCCTGTCCGGCGGAGGAGAGGGTGTGACCGGAACACCTTATACGGGAGCTCCCGACACCTCCTTTCTTATCTATGCCTCCGACGGGGAATTAGCTGACACCCTGCATGTCCGCCTGACAGTGGATGCGGTCAATGAAGCGCCGGTGATCAGGACAACGGATACACTCCACGCTGAAGAGGACCGCTTGTTTTCCCACACCGTCATTGCCGATGATCCGGAAGGAGACAGCCTTTCCTGTGTTTTCGATCTACCGGAATGGCTGTTTGCAGAAGAGGATTCCGTTTTCGGATATCCTCCGGAAATGCGCACACAGGACAGTTTCCGCGTCCGGGTGTCGGACGGCTTTCTGGAAGATTCTGCCGTATTCAGGATCCATATCCGTCAGTACAACGATGCGCCGGTATTCAAGGGAATAGACGATACGGTCTTTGTCACTGAACACGAGGCGGCGGACTGCATTTTCACTGCGGAAGATCCCGATAACACGGAACTGGACTTCTTTTACGACGATCTGCCGGTCTGGCTGGAAAAGGAGGGAAACAGGATCTTCGGCACAGTACCGGAAAGTGCGTTATCGCAGTTCTTTACCGCCTATGTCAGTGACGGTGAAAAAACGGATACCGCCCGGGTATATCTTCAGATCGAAAACGTAAATGATCCTCCCTTTCTCAGCTCTGCCGACACCCTGTATGCCGTGGAGAAAGAAACATTCATTTATCATGCCGAAGGCGTTGATCCGGAAGATTCCCTTCTCCGTTTTCAATTCCTCGATCTGCCTTCCTGGACAGATACCAGCGGGAATACCGTCATCGGGACACCTTACAACGGGATGCTTATCGATTCGTTGCGGATCGTGATCAGTGACGGCGTACTAAGTGATACGCAAAAGGTCACGATACTGGTCGAACCCGTCAATGACGCGCCGCGGCTTACTTCTGCGGATTCGGTAATCGCCATTGAAGGCGAAATGTTCACCTACACCGCGACGGCCTCGGACAGTGACGATGTGGATCTTTCCTTTACTTTTGCACAACTGCCCGCCTGGCTGGAGTCCGGCGGAACGGAGAACACGGTATCGGGCGTGCCGGGGAACAGCGGCCGGGACACGGTCTTCGCGGTAATGGTCACGGACGGAGAAAAATCCGATACGCTGAAGGTAAAGATCCGTATACATTTTGTGAACGATCCCCCGGTGATCGTGTCCTCCGCCGTGCAGTATGCAACCGAGGGCATTCGTTTTGATCACTCTCCGGAAATTGAGGATCCGGACGATTCCCTCTTTGTGGTACGGTACCGGGATTATCCGGTCTGGTGCAGCGTCTCCGGTGATCATTTATCCGGAATACCGCCCGACGGGATCCTGCATTTCAGCTTCACGGTGACGGTGCGGGACACCTCTCTGTCAGACAGTATGGAAGTGTCCGTAGCCGTGACACCTGTCAATCAGGCGCCGGTGATCACTTCAGATCCCCGCCTGTTCCTGGAAGAACATCAGGATTTCCGTTTTGCTCCCGCCGCCGCGGATACCGAAGATTCCACTCTTTCCTTTTTCTTCCGGAATATACCGGACTGGACGGCCTGCGACGATACGAGCATTTTCGGTATCGTGCCCGAAGGCGCCGGAGACAGTGATTTTGAGGTGACCGCTTCGGACGGCGAACTGCGCGATACACTGGCAATGCACATGTTTATCACCCCGGTCGATGATCCTCCGTACTTTATTTCCGACTCGCTCATAAGCGTGAACGAGAATACGCCTTTCCGCTATCATGCAGCTGCCGTTGATCCGGAGGATTCGACCCTCCAGTACACCTGTGAAGGTCTTCCGGAATGGTTGTTCGCATCCGGAGACTCGCTGTGGGGAATGACACCACCGGGACCGGACTCCGGATATATCCGTATTACCGCGTCCGACGGCGTGAACGCAGACACACTTGAACTCCGGTATGTGATCATTGACATCAATGACAGACCTGTGATCACCTCTCCCGATTCGGTGACCGCGGTGGAGGATGTGCCCTTCCTGTATCATGCACGGGCGTACGACCCCGACAGTACGGATGTGCATTTTTCCTATGCACAGCTTCCTGCCTGGCTGAACGCAGAGGGAGATTCCCTGACCGGTACGGCAATTGAAGATACCCCGGATACCTCTTTTCTTCTCATCGCCCATGATGCTTTTGATAATCTTGCCGACACCCTGCGGGTTAGGGTACATTTTCTGCCGGTCAACGACAGACCGGTTTTTTCGGCGGATTTTCCCGACAGTCTTATTTTATATGAAGATGAAACGCTCCTGATCGATCTGAGATCCTGGTATGCTTATATCCGGGACGACGATGCGCTTTCGAACATCAGATGGGAGTTCCTGCAGCACCGGGTCTCCTGCGAAGTTTCCGGGGACAGCCTGCGCATCCGTCCGCCGGGCGAATGGTCCGGGAGCGAGAGGATCGGGATCGTGATTACGGACAGTAAAGGATTGTCGGACACCGTGGAAACGACGATCAGGGTCATCGAAATAAATGATCCTCCGGCCTTCACCGCGCTGTTCCCGGTGCATATTTCCATGCGTGAAGATGAGATCCTGGCTCTGGGGCTCGACAGTGTTGTCGTTGATCCCGATGATGAAAGGACAACTCTTGTCCCGGATCTGCGACTTCCCGCCGGTATGGAGAACATCCTGGATGTGAGGATCGATACAGCAAGGCGTTTATTCTGCCTGGTGCCTGCCCCGGATCGATACGGCACGCTGAATGTTACATTATTTCTCGAAGACCCGCAGGGATCAAAAGATTCCCTGCAGGCGGAAGTGTCCATTTTACCTGTCAATGATCCGCCGGTGGTTGCAGATATACCGCCGGTGTATTTCTATGAGGATGATTCCACCTGCATCGATCTTGATACGCTGGTAAGCGATGTCGATAACGATACCTCGGAGATCGTCTGGTCGGCCAGCATTCTGCAGCCGGAATTCCCGCCAAGCGTGTCATGGCTTCCGGATAGTCCCTTTTCGGCAAATATGCTCCCCGTCCGGGATAATATCAGCGGAAAGAGACAGCGATCCTTCACCGCGGAACTTCGCAACGCCCGGGTAATGATCCGCGAACAACGATATACGTCCGGAATGTATCTTGTCGACGAACGCGGAGTTGTCACCGACAGTCTGATCATCAGCATAGACAGTGTTACCCATAAGGCCAATTTCCGCGCAACACGGAACTTTTCCGGAACGGATATGCCGGTTGCCTTTACCGCTGAAGATCCCGGAGGACTGCGGGACACGGACAGCAGCACCGTAACGATCATCGCGGTCAATGATGCACCGGAGATCGCCGCGATCCCGGATACGCTGGTTTTCGAGGATAACACTCTACGCTTCGCCCTAAAGATCACGGATGTTGATGATGACAGCCTGAACATCACTGCGGTCTGCGATACCAGTGCGGTCATTACCGAGATCCAAGACAGCATACTGACACTGCGGCCTGTCGCCGACTGGAACGGAACGGCAAATATCCGGATCTCTGTTTCCGATGACGATACCACGGTCACGACGGGGTTCGCATTACGGGTCATCCCGGTCAATGACGCTCCGGTACTTGTCTGCCCGCTTCCGGATGTCAGCATCGATGAGGATGAGCACGGAGCCGTTGTGATCACCCGGCTGGAAAATTATTTTCACGATATCGACCGCGGGGACTCCCTGCTTTACCGGGTACAGGCGCTTGAAGACGGTATCGATTCACTGCATGTTGTCAAGGCCGGCGATATGGGGAGTATGGAAGCGGAAGGATGGTTGCGGGTTTCAAGAAATGACCGTGTCATACTGGTCCTTAAAAGAAAGGATATCCAAAAAGCCGGTATGCAGAATACACTGCTGCAGGAAACGGATCCTCAGGGGATCACCGGTAAGGGCAACAATATCAAAGGGAATGAATATTTCAATGCTCCGCCCGGCAGCACCGGTACGGATAAAAATGCCAATACTGCCGGAACAGCAGGCAAGAATGCTCATTTTAACGGGAAAACGCTGCCCTTTAATGAGCAAAAGCAACAAACATATACGAATACCCCCGTTCAGCCGGATGAACCTGCAGGTACGGTAAAAACTTTTGAAGGTCCGGCAGGACATATTGACAGCACCATGATCCTGGTCTATCCTTCACAAAATGTGAGCGGCGATATACCTTTGTCCGTAGAGGCCATTGACAGATCGGAGGAAACGGTCAGCGACACCTTGCTTTTGCATATTCTGCCCGTCAACGACCCCCCGGTATTGTCACCGCTGCCGGACACCTCCTTCTGCGAGGATGAGCGTCTCGTGCTGGACAGCGAATATCTGTATTCCCATGTCGAAGATCCCGACCATCCCGACAGCGCGCTGATCTTTGCTGTCTCCGATACCGGACTCGTCCGGACGGCATGGGAAGAAGATTCCCTTATTCTGTATGCAGATCCCGACCGCTACGGCACTGATACGGTGCTTGTGAACGTCAGCGACGGCGAATACGCAGACAGTTGTTCTGTGATTATTACGGTGATCCCGGTCAACGACGCGCCCGTGTTCACGGAAAACATGCCCGACACCCTGCGTTTCCGGTCCACGGAAAACGACACCCTGACGCTGGAGGGGTTGTGGACAGATATTGATACCCCGGATTCCCTGCTGCTATTCTCTTACATTCACAGCAGTTTCGTGCAGTGCAATATTATTGACTCCCTGAATATCATGACCCTGTATACGGAGGATAACCGTGCGGGAACGGATACGCTGGTGCTGGCCGTCTCGGACGGGAAACTGGTGACCCGCGATTCCGTACGCGTCGAAGTGCAGCTTGTCACGGGCATTGAATACCTGATGAGCAGTATCCCGGAAACCTATGAACTGCATCAGAACTATCCCAATCCCTTCAATCCGGTGACCTTTATCATATACGGGGTCCCGCATCACAGTGAGGTGGACCTTCGTATCTACGATATCTGCGGCCGCGAAGTTGCCACGCTGGTACACAGGGACCAGCCGCCGCGCCGTTATCGTATTGTCTGGGACGGTCGGAATAAATACGGCAACCCCGTTGCCAGCGGCATCTATTTGTACCGTCTTGTGGCAAGGTCGGAAGAAGAGATCTTTGTTGATGTCAAAAAGATGATATTTATGAAATAACCGGAAGGCATGCTCTTGTCCCTCATATCTCCGTGATCCTCAGGGATTCAAGATAATCAACGACAAAGTGAAAAGCCAATATCAGACCGGCCGTTCATCATTCCCTGCCGTTTCCCTCACATCCGGGAACGCTTCTTATTTCCAGTTAAAGATATTTTCGCTGAATTTCATGTGCAGCGTGACAAAGCAATTCTTGTACAGGTAGTTCTGGCCGGAAAAATCGGGATCGTCGTAGTCGAGAAAAGCGTAGCCGATCCCCAGCTGCAGGTTCCTTGCCAGGAGATACCCCAGTTCGGCTGAAGCTCCGACCTTGCTTTCATCCAGCGGCTGCAGGGCTATATACCGGAAATCCGTTGCCGCGTACCATTTTAAGCTTATATCATATTCCAGGCGCAGGGCAAAAAAGTCCGTCGTAACCTTGTCTTGAAAAAGTCCGATCTCTTCATCGACGACCACGCGCCGGGCGTAACGGAAACCGATCTCAAGACGTTTGAACGGCTGCCAGTAATGATGCGATGAAACAATAAAGCGCAGTGCATTCGTTTGCGGCCGCACATGCGTATTTTTATCCAGCAGATATGCCGCTTTTACAAGCGCGTTATAATGATCGCTTCTTTCGGGCCGGAACGCAAGTCCCAGCTGATTGTCGCTTTTCACGACAATGTCGTTCTCTTCGGAACGGTAACGGACCTTCGAGTATACGGATTTTGCGATCACGGAAAGCCCGTGGGCGATCTTGAAGTCCGTACCGAACATGTAATTGTATTTCTGTGATGTCCTGTTGCTGTGATATTCCCATTTCCCGCTGCTTTTCCAGGGGATCTCAGGGAGATACTCAAAAGCGACGGACAAGGCCTGATGCTCCGTGGTCGGCGTTTCAAAGTGATCGGAGGTAGCGGTGTTCTCGTAGGCAAAGTTCAGGGTCAGATCCCGGGTGACATTCCAGCGGTTTTTCAGTCCGATGCTGGCACGGTTCCTGCTTTCGCCCAGGGCGCCGCCGATCTCATATTTTCCGGTCAGCTGCGTATTTTCCGCCACTTTCGAGTCAAGGCCCAGAACGAACTGGTTTCCCGCGTTCTTTCCCTCGATGCGCCGGAACTTCGCAAAGACCCCCAGTTTTTCGGAGATCTTGTAGTTGATCCCGACAGCGGAATATGTCGGCTTCGACTGATCGGTCGTATCCAGGTTCTGTTCTCTCTCGACCGACCCGGATAGTTTTCCGGTGATATCGTAGGTGAAATCCCCCTGTATTAACTGCGAATGGAGGCGGGAGGGACTTGCGGAATTTGCTTCACGGATGCGCGTGGCGTCTTCATAGGCAAGTTTCACCTTTCCCCGGGAAAACAGTTTACGCCGGTAGGCGATCTGAAAAACTTCCGCAGCATTCTCGTTGACCGTGCCGATCTTATTGTACTGGCGGTACAATTCCGAGGTCAGCCGGCCGGTCTTTGCATTTCCCAGCGATCCCGTAAATCCGTATTTTTCGGAGCCGGTCTCGTTGGCACGGCCGCTCTGCGACACATTGACAAAGGAAGAATCAACATTGCGGTAGTAGCCGCGGATATTCAGGAAATCCGACGGCGCGAACTGCATTTCGGCTTTATAAGCCTCTCCCTTGTCGTGCTCTCCAAGGTAGTCCGGTGTCAGCGACGCGGCATATTCGCCCTTCAGGGAAAGCCACTTGAAAACCGGAAGTGTCGCATCGGCGCCGTAGAGCATATAAGCTGACGATTGTCTTTCTTCATATATCGCCGTGGCTCCGAGCCGGAGTTTTTTCAGTATCGTTCCGTCATAGCGGACACCGCCGATACCCGACTGTTTTTTTCCGGTCTTATGCTCATAGGCAATGACGATCGTGACCGGATTCCCCTCGGCGTCGACAGCCGGAACCGGTTCCTTGAACATGAGCGACCCGTCGCCGTAATTGATCGTATAGTCCTGATAGCGGGTCTTTTCAACGGATCTCAGAATGACCTCGGAATGATACTTGTCCCGGGTCTGAATGACGACCTTGTCGGAATATTCCGTTACGTTGCCTTCCGAAAGATAATAGTACCCGGAAACCCCCTGTCCCCGGATCTCATCCAGCTGCATCTCGCGGTCCGTAAGCGTTGCAAATCCGCTGAACGAATGTGACTTATAATTCAACTCGCCCCTCAGCCCCGTAAAGGTGCGGTTGTAGGCCGTAAATTCCGCATTGGTCAGACCGGTGCTGAAATCACCGAACATCAGCGACGATCCGTTGCGTTCCAGTTTGGCGAAAAGCCCGGACTGGCTCTGAGCATCGTATTCAAGGCTGCTGGCATCCCCGTAGACCGGGTACTGTTCCGCGGGATCGATGTCCTGATAGAACTGGTCCCGGTAATTCCGGCGGGAATCGTAGGAGGCCGTCAGACGGTATTTCTTCAGAAGTGTGCCCTTGGCGTAAAAGGCAAAACGCCCTCCGTACATAAACGTTTGGTCAAAGGCCGAGCCGGTATGCTGGCGCCAGTCCTCCGCGTCGGGTTCGTT
>JAGYLW010000044.1 GCA_018400915.1 Fidelibacterota bacterium | reverse complement strand
TTCTGATCTTCATCGTTTCAATCATAGGTATTCAAAATCCTTATGATCTTTTCGGCGCTAAGTTTCCCGTAGGTGGTATCGTCGATCATGACAACGGGTGCAAGGCTGCAGCAGCCCAGGCAGGCCACCTCCAGGAGGGTAAACCGTCCGTCATCCGTCGTATTTTCCGTTTCCCGAAGGTTGAGATGGGTTCGGATCGCCGCGGCGAGGGTATCCGCCCCGGACACGTGACAGGCGGTCCCATTACAGGTCCTTATGAGATGCCGCCCCTGTGGTTTCAGACGGAACATTGAATAAAAGGTCGCGATCCCGAACAATTCCGCCGCCGGAATATTGGTTTTTTCTGAAATGTAACGCAGGGATGCTTCGGATAAATATCCCTCTTTTTCCTGCAATTCCTGCAGGATCGGGATAGCGTTCCCTTGTATATTTCTGTATTTCGTGATAATGCGGTCGAGATAATTTGCCATAAAGCGAAGTTTAAGCTATATGGCAAATATTTCAAATATTTTTCTGAGAATTATTCGGACATTCCGGTCATGATAATGAGGATCCTTTGTTTTTACGTTATTGCTTTGTGGTGATTTTTTTTATAATTTTTGTAATGAAAAAGATCCATGATATACATTTCTTCTCCATCCTGAAGCAGATCCCTTATGAAAACGTCAGCAAGATCCTCCGCCTGGAAAAAGCTCCCCCGGAAAGGCCGCGGGACAGCAGGACCGTTCTGTCCGAGCACCAGTCCCTGCATTTCGGAGGGACCTGTTTTTCCCTGGTGAACCTCATCCTGAAATCCCTGGCGGTCGAAGGCGTGAAAGCCTATCCGGTCAAAGCGGACATCCACCGCAGAAGTTTCCCGCATTTCTTTGCGATCGCGGAGCGGGGCCGGAAGAAATATCTGATCGATCCCGGCTATCTGATCAACGATCCCCTTGAGATCCGCAAAGATGCGCCGTCGCACCTGAAGAACGGCGCCATCGAATTTGTTGTCAGTCATCTGAAGGGAGGGCAATACCAGCTCCTGACACTCACCGGCGGGCAGCAGAAAACCCGCTACACCTTTCATGCCGATCCCCTCGATGAAGCAAGCTTCAGAGCGTTCTGGATACGCTCCTTCGACCATATCAACGCCGTCGTCGCATCCCGTTTCATCGATGATAAATTCATTTACATTCACGACAATTACGTGCAGGTCCGCAGCATGGGAAATATCGAAAAATTCGACCATCCGGACAAAGCCCGTTACTATCTGGAGAAGTATTTCAGCCTGAATGCACACACGCTCGGCACGGCGCATGAACTACTGCGGGAACATCGCGGGACGCGTTCCTGAACCTTTTTTAAAATATTCTTTCCCATTTTATATAAGAATAATTAACTTATTAAGTAAAAGGATACCGCTAAGGAGTGTGTGAAGATGATAAAACGTTTTACTCTGTTTTTGTTCGTATGTGCATCCCTGATCTTTGCAGATGAGGGCATGTGGCTGATGACCCAGATCGATGATCTCGGACTGAAGGAAAAGGGGTTCACCCTCCCGGCAGACAGTATTTACCACCCCGGGAAAGCGAGCCTGCACAATGCCATCGTCTGGCTCGGCGGCTGTTCCGCATCCTTTGTGTCCCCGGACGGGCTCGTACTGACCAATCATCACTGCGCCTACGGGGCCCTGCAGCGTGCATCGGCCCAGGATAGCGTGGATTACATCAGGAACGGCTTCCTTGCACAGGACAGAAGCGAGGAACTGCCCGCACCGGGGCAATACGCCTATGTGCTCCGCGAGATCGAGGATGTCACCAGGCAGGTCATCCGTTCCGCACGCTTTGCCGGAGACCTCACCCAGCGTGAAAAGAGCATGATGCGCAAATGCAGGGAGATCGAGGAGGAAACGGAAGGCGGGCGCGAAGACGTGCGCTGCAAGGTGGTGAAGCTCTTTGAAGGACGGGAATACCGCAAGTATGTGTTCACCAAGTACCATGACGTGCGCATCGTATATGCACCTCCCGCATCCATCGGAAAATACGGCGGTGATACGGACAACTGGATGTGGCCGCGCCATACCGGGGATTTCACCTTTTTGCGCGTTTATCAGTCACCGGACGGCGAAGCCGCGGAATATTCCGAAACGAACGTCCCGCTGAACTGCGACACATGGCTGAGGGTCGCTGACGAGGATCTCTCTGCCGGAGATCCCGCATTCATCCTCGGTTTTCCGGGAAGGACCACACGTTACCGGACCTCCCGTGATGTGGAGTATACGCTGAACAAGTTCTATATTCCCCGGATCGACATGTATGAGGAATTGCTGGGTATCATGGAGGAAGTGACGGAGGAAAATCCGCAGGGGGAGATCCGTCTTGCAAGCCTCAATGCGAGCATCAACAACATGATGAAAAAATATCAGGGGAACGTCGACGGCATGCTTGAAACCGGTTTTATCGAAAGGAAAAAAGCCGAAGAAGACAAGATACGGCAATTCATTGCTTCCGACCGCAGGCTGAACCGGCGTTATGCGGATCTCTATAAGGAAATGTTCAAGCTGATCGAAGAACGGGCGTCATACGAGGTTTATGACGATATTCTTGACAGTTTCGGCTATTACAGCGGACTGCTTTACTATCTGGCGGATTACGCCTATGAGGTGGCAAGGGAACGTGAAAAGCCGGAAGCGGACCGTGATCCGGAGTTTTCCGAAACACGGGTGAAGGAATTTGTGAAACGGATTCCCTACCGCTACCTGAGCTTCTATGAACCCTACGACAAACGGGTGCTGCTCCGGGCCCTCCGGAAAGCAGAGTCCGCTCCCGATGGATTCCATTTCTTTGAACTTCCGGAGGATCCCGGGGAATGGGTGGAGTCCGCATATGCGGAAAGCAAACTGAAAGATGCCGAATTTGCACAAGAAATCTTTTCCATGAGCGCTTCGGAAATTGAAGACCTGAATGACCCCGTCGTCCAGCTTGCCGTTTCGCTGTATGCACCCAAATTTGAAAAAAGGGAACGGAACCGCAACTGGAGCGCACACATGAACGACCTGAGACAGCAATATATTGAAGTGCTTGACATCTATTACGACAAACCGCTGTATCCCGATGCCACCGGAACCCTGCGCTTTACGTACGGAACCGTGAAGGGATACCAGCCCCGGGATGCCGTCTGGTACCTGCCCTTCACCACCCTTTCCGGCGTGATCGCCAAAAACACGGGCGAAGCGCCCTTCGATATGCCGGAGAAACTTGCCGAACTGAAAAGATCCGACGATCTCGGACCATGGACGGATCCCGAACTTGAGGATGTCCCCTGCTGTTTTTTGATGACCGGAGATATTACGAACGGGAACAGCGGCTCGGCCGTGATGAACCGGCACGGTGAACTTATCGGACTGGCTTTCGACGGAAACTATGAAGCAATGACCAGCGACTGGCGGTTCCAGGAAGCTATCCAGCGTGCGATCGTCGTGGATATCCGCTATGTGCTATTTGTTACCCGGAAATTTGCCGGAGCGCAGCGGATCCTGGACGAAATGGGAATGTAATACCTATCTACGGACCACACAGACTGCCCCGATGAATATCGGGGGATTCCTTCAATGTGTCGAACTGTCTTGATGACTGCTTGTCTCGTGGGTCTGATCCAAAGATGTTGTCAACTCGACGATTCTACACATCGACAAATCGACTTTCTGTTCGTGTAATTCCCCGGCATTCGCCGGAATTTCCGTCTTAACTTCTCAACGTCTTAACTTCTCAACGTCTTAACGATTCAACGTCTTAACGATTCAACGTCTTATAATGCTGGGATGAAGGGATTCGAACCCCTATCCTCTCGGTTAACAGCCGAGTGCCTTGCCTTTAGACCACATCCCATGTTGTCATTCTTCTGTAATATGAGGAATTACCTGAATTATTGCAACAATAATATGAATATTATATGCAATTATTTCTATATTTGGCGTATATTCTTGCTTTTAGCAATATTATCAACCGGAGGGGGCAGGTCTGTCGCCCGGGAATCCTCCTTATTTGTGACGGTTCCGGAGAACAAGATTGATATCGTCCAGGGTGAGGTCTTTGTCCGACATAAGTACCAGGATATGGTAGAATAAGTCGGCAAGTTCTTCTTTCAGAAGTTCCCGGCGGTCCTCAAGGGCTTCGATGATGACCTCCGTCGCTTCTTCCCCGACTTTCTTGGCGATCTTTTCAATCCCTTCACTGAAAAGCGAGGCGGTATAGGAGGTCTGAACGGGATGTGCCTTCCGTTCCCCGATGATCTTTTCCAGTTCCTCGATAAAGCGGAAATGGCCGGGGTTCGCGTTGCCGAAACACGTATCGTCCCCCGTATGACAGACCGGTCCTTCGGGTACGGCATGGATCAGCAGGGTATCGGCGTCGCAATCCGCCTGGATATCCCGGATGTGAAGGGTATTTCCGGAGCTTTCCCCCTTTGTCCAGAGCTTTTTCCGGGAGCGGCTGTAGAATGTCACCTTTCCGCTTTCACGTGATATCCGGTACGCTTCTTTGTTCATGTAACCCAGCATCAGCACCTTGTCGCTAACGGCATCCTGAATGATGGCGGGAATGAGTCCTTTTCCTTTTTTGAAATCAATTTCCATCGTGATCCTTTCATGTCATTCTTACGGGAATTGCATTTTCATGCAGATATTGTTTCAGTTGCGTTATCCCGATCTCCGCAAAGTGAAAAACACTTGCGGCCAGAGCGGCATCCGCCTTTCCTTCTCTGAAGACCTCAAGAAAATGTTCCGGCCTTCCGGCACCTCCTGAGGCAATAACAGGGATATTCAGGCTGCCGGAAACCTTCCGGGTGATCTCCAGGGCAAAACCGTCTTTCGTTCCGTCATGGTCCATGGACGTCAGCAGGATCTCCCCCGCCCCGCGTGCTTCCGCTTCCCGGACCCAGGGCAGGGTTTCGCGCTCCGTTTGCGTTCTTCCCCCGTCCAGATACACGAACGAGCGGTCCCCGTGCCTTTTGCAATCGACCGCAAGCACAACGCACTGACTTCCGAAACGTCCCGCCAGCCTGTCGATCACTGCGGGATCCCGCACCGCCGCGGAATTGATGCTGATCTTATCGGCGCCGGCATCCAAAAGCCTTGCGACATCCTCCTCGCTGCGGATCCCCCCGCCGACAGTAAAGGGGATATTGATGTTATGGGCGATCTTCTGCACCAGTTCCGCGAACGTATTCCGCTTTTCCACCGTCGCGGTAATGTCCAGAAAGACCAGTTCATCGGCACCGGCCCGGGCATAGCTGCGGGCGAGTCCGACGGGATCTCCCGCGCGCCGGATGCCGGTGAAGCGTACGCCCTTTACCGTTTCGCCGTCACGGATGTCCAGGCAGGGTATGATGCGTTTTGTCAGCATGTGAACTCCCTGAGTTGCTGCAATCGTATGCGCCCCTCATAAAGCGCTTTTCCCACGATCACGCCATCAATGTCCAGTGTTTCGAGCCTCCGGATGTCCTCCACGGAAGCTACGCCTCCGCTGGCGATAAGATAAAGGTCCGGGAATCTCCGCTTTATCTGCAGGTATGTGGTCTCCGCGCTTCCGCCCAGCATGCCGTCACGGGAGATGTCCGTGCTGATGACGGTCTTTATTCCCCGTGAAACGTAGCTTTCCAGAAAATCCATCAGTTCCAGGGAACTGTCCTTCTGCCAGCCGGAGACGGAGATGCGCCCGTTCCTGAAATCGGCACCCAGGATGATCTTCTCCGCGCCGTATGTTTTCAGCCAGCTGCTGACGCGGGCCGGTGCTTCGACCGCAATGCTCCCGGCGGTGATCTGTGCGGCTCCTGCGGCGAAGAGGCGTTCGACATCCGCAGCGGTCTTGATACCGCCTCCGACGTCCACGCGCAGGCCGGTACCCCTGCAGATGGCTTCCACGGTATCCGTGTTCACCACATGTCCGAGCCGGGCCGCATCGAGATCGACGCAATGGAGCCTTCGCATTCCCGCCGCTTCGAAACGTTTTGCGACCGCAAGGGGATCCCGTTGATACACGGTTTTCCGGTCATACTTTCCCTGCGTAAGCCGGACACAGGAAGCATCCATGATATCGATGGCGGGAATGATCTCGATCATCGCATTTCACCGTGGGAGTTTCCGGTCATTAAAAAATTCTTTAGTATTTTTTCCCCGGTATCGCCGCTTTTTTCCGGATGGAACTGCAGGGCATAAAAATTATGCTTCTGCAACGCCGCGGAAAAGGGATGGATGTAGTCCGCAGCAGCGATCTGTTCCCTGCAGGGTTCTGCTGCAAAACTGTGGACAAAATACACGTACGCCCCCTCCGGAATACCGTTGAAAAGCGGCCCCTTCAGACCGTAAATACTATTCCAGCCCATATGCGGGACCTTTTTTTCGGGCGGAAAGCGTTTTACTTCGCTGTGGAATATCTTCAGGCATTCCGTATTCCCCTCTTCCGTGAAGGCGCACATGAGCTGCAGTCCGAGGCAGATTCCCAGCACCGGCTGTGTTAATCCCGCGATCAGTGCATCCAGACCGTGTGACTGCAGATAGCGCATCGCGGAGGAAGCTTCCCCGACACCGGGGAAAATGACCTTATCGGCGTTCCGGATCCTTTCCGCATCATCCGTGACCTCCGCCCGTACCCCGAGCCGGGAAAGTGCGATCTGCACGGAACGGATATTCCCCGCATTGTACCTGATGATCACAAGGTCCATTACAGGATCCCCTTTGTGCTGGGCAGGTCTCCCGACGTGACCCGGAAAGCCTGTTTAAAGGACCTCGCCGCAGCCTTGAAAACGGCTTCGGCGATATGATGGTCGTTCTCTCCTTCGGCTTGGATATTCAGCGTGCAGCCGAGCGAATCGCAGAGGGATTTGAAAAAATGCTTCAGCATTTCCGAAGGGAATTCGCCGAGCATTGCATGTCCGATCCGGACATCCCATACAAGGTTCGGCCTTCCGGAAAGGTCCAGCGCCACCCGGGCAAGCGCTTCATCCATCGGAAGCAGGAAGCCGTAACGTTCAATGCCGCGTTTATCTCCCAGGGCCTTTCGCATCGCTTCGCCAAGCACCAGTGCGGTATCCTCAATAGTGTGGTGGGCGTCAACGTGCAGGTCCCCCCGGACGTTTATGCGGCAGTCCGTTCCCGAATGTTTTGCAAAAAGCTCCAGCATGTGATCGAAAAACCCGATGCCGGTGGAAATATCCGCCTTGCCGCTGCCGTCAAGACCGATTCCTATTTCGATCTCCGTCTCCCGGGTTTTGCGTGTGAGCTCCGCCTCCCGTTTCGGCCTTATCAGAAGATCGGCGATCGCTTTCCATGAGCGTGTGGAAAAGTCCGCATCGGGATGATATTCCCCGATAAAAATGCTCTTGGCATGCAGGTGCTTCGCAAGGCGGATATCCGAACCCCGGTCTCCGATCACATAGGAATTTTTTAGATCATGATCGGCATTCATATACGCCGTGAACAATCCGGTCCCCGGTTTCCGTGTCGGCGCCTTTTCCGAAGCATAGTGCCGGTCCAGCAGAACATCCGAAAAGCGGATACCTTCATTTTGCAACATTTCCATCATCCGGTTCTGCACGGTCCGGAAACGCTCCCAGGGATAATCCAGCCTTCCGAGGCCGTCCTGATTGCTTACCATAACAAGCTCATAATCAGTTTTTTCTGATATATCACTTAAAGCTGTTATCACCCCGGGGAGAAAGCGGAGTTTCTCCAGGCTGTCGATCCGTTCATCCGCCGTCTCGTGAATAAGGGTTCCGTCCCGGTCAATAAAAAGTACGCGTTTCATGGGTTCCTCTCCCCTGAATATGCATTCAGTTTTTTCAGTAATATCCGGTTCTCTCTCCGCGTTCCCACGGTGATGCGAAGGCAATTCCCGCAGTGCATCTGACCGGAACGGTCACGGACGACAATACCCTCCGATCGCAGGTAGCGGTATACCGCTTTTGCGTTGTTTACCCGCAGCAGAAAAAAATTCGCGTCCGTGGGAAAGACCTTTTCCACTGCCGGAAGTTCCCGCAGGCGTTCCGTCAGCCATGCACGCTCCTTTTTGACCTTCCGTACGATCCTTTGTTTCCGGCTCCCGTCTTTCAGCGCTTTAAGGGCCGCTTCTGCGGTAAGGTCGCTGACATTGTAGGGATATTTGATCTTGTTCATGATCTCAATGATCCCGGGTGCGGCAAAGGCCATTCCCAGCCGCAGCCCCGCCATCCCCCAGGCTTTTGAAAAGGTCTGGATCACAACGAGGTTGGGGAATGCATCAATGCGCTGATTCCAGGACACCGCGTCAGAAAAATCGATATAGGCTTCATCCACAAGGACCAGGCTTTCGGTGCCGGACAGGATCTTCTCAATATCCTTTGTATCAAAAAGGTTGCCGCTGGGATTATTCGGTGAACAGATAAAGATAAGTTTCGGCCTGTGTTTGCTTGCCTGAGAGATAATCTTTTCCGTATCCAGGGAAAAATCGTCACGGAGAGGCACCTGCAGCACGTTCACATCATTGACCGCGGCACAGACCCGGTACATGCCGTAGGTGGGCGGCATGATCATGAGGCTGTCACGTCCCGGCTCACAGAAAGCGCGCACGAGCAGGTCGATGGCTTCGTCGCTGCCGTTTCCCAGAAAGACCTTGTCTACAGGATCGACCGCCTTGTTCACGGCGATCTTTTTCCGAAGACGCTGCTGCAGCGGGTCGGGATAGCGGTTCATCTTTTTCCTTGTTGCGGAACCGGCGGAATTCTCATTTGCATCCAAAAATATGGCCGCCGTTCCACTGAATTCGTCCCGGGCGGAAGCATATTTTTCCATTGTCCTGATGTTCTCCCTGACCAGGGTGTCAAGTGAAAATGCCATCATTCACTTCCCTTCCGGGTTTATTGACCGCAGACGCCGTGTAACGGCCAGCTGATGCGCCCTCATGCCCTCCGCATCCGCCATGTTCTCTACCGAGGGGCCGATCCCGCGGAGCCCTTTTTCCGAGATCTTCTGAAAAGTGATCATCTTCATATAGGAATCGAGCGAAACCCCGCTGTAGTTCCGTGCATACGCGTTGGTCGGCAGGGTATGATTGGTGCCTGAAGCATAGTCTCCCGCGGATTCCGGGGTGTAGGGCCCGAGAAAGACCGATCCCGCACTGCTTACCTTTCCGGTGAGCTTTTCCGCATCAATGGTCTGAATGATAAGGTGCTCGGGAGCGTAATGGTTCGAAAAAGCGACACATTCATCAAGCGTTTTCAATACGACAGCCGCACCGTGCTCAAGCGCTTTTGCGGCGATCTCTGCACGCGGCAGTCCGGGAAGTTGTCTTTGGATCTCCTCTTCCACACGCTGCGGCATGTTCCCGTCCGTTGTCACCAGCAAAACCTGGCTGTCGGCGCCGTGTTCCGCCTGGGAAAGCAAATCCGCCGCAATGAAAACAGGATCGGCCTCCGCATCCGCGATCACCAGCACCTCGGAGGGACCTGCGGGCATATCGATGGCCGTGCCCTCCGCGGCCGCCAGCAATTTTGCAGCCGTGACATACTGATTTCCGGGACCGAAGAGCTTGTAAACCTTTGGAACCGAAGCTGTCCCGTAGGCCATTGCCGCGATCGCCTGCGCTCCCCCGGCCTTGCAGATGGTTTTAATCCCGGTCTCCTTTGCCGCCCAGAGAATGGCCGGGTGCAGGCTGCCGTCCCTACGCGGCGGAGAACACAGGACGATCTCCTGACAGCCGGCAAGCACAGCGGGGATGCCCAGCATCAGCACGCTCGAGAAAAGGGGTGCGGTTCCCCCGGGAACATAGAGCCCGACTTTTTCCACCGGCCTGGCTTCCCGCCAGCAGCGCACACCCGGTGCGGTCTCGACGGGCGCAGTTTCCAGACGCTGGGATGCATGGAACTGACTGATATTCCGGATCGCGCGGCGGATATCCGCCTTCAGCCTGTCCGGTACATGTTTTTCCGATGCGGCGATCGCTTCCGGGGTGCAGCGTATGTCAGCAACGTCAGCCCCGTCAAAGCGTTTCGCATAGTGACGCAATGCGGCATCCCCCCCGATCCTTACTTTCTCAAGAATACGGCGTACTTCCGGGAACAGTTTTTCCCTTGAGATCTGCGGACGATCACAGATCGCGGTCCAGTGTGATTTCCCGGGATATCTATAATGTCTCATATGCCTCTCACAGTATCATTTTTTCAATATCGGTCACCAGGAGGCTTTCCGCCCCCGCTTCCTTTAACTGCTGGATGAGCTCCCAGAACCTGTCTTCCTGGATCACGGAATGCACGGAACTCCAGCCGGCTTCCCCGAGCGGCATGATGGTAGGACTTTTCATGCCGGGCAGGATCCTGCAAACGGTCTCAAGCTTTTCGTTCGGAACATTCAGAAGAATATACTTGTGATCCTTCGCCGTATTCACGGACTGGATCCGGAAGCAAAGATCGTTGATCGTCGCCTTTTTTTCATCGCTGAGCTCCCGGTGCGCGTACACGGACGCCTCGGACTCCAGGATCGTTTCCACTTCTTTCAATCCGTTGCTTATCAGCGTACTTCCCGTGCTGACGATATCAAAGATCGCATCCGCCATGTCAATGCCGGGGGTGATCTCCACGGAGCCGGAGATCTTGTGGATCTCCGCCCTGATCCCTTTTGCTTTCAGGAATTTCTTCAGGATATGATCGTACGAAGTGGCTATCCGTTTTCCGTCAAGATCATGGATACCGTTATAGTCCACATATTTGGGCAGCGCCAGGGACATCCTGCATTTGCCGAAGCCCAGCGGGAGTATTCGCTCGATGCCGGCCCCGCTTTCCAGGACCACGTTATCCCCCACTATCCCGATGTCTGCGATACCGTCTTCGACATAGCGCGGTATATCATCATCCCTGAGGAAAAGCAGTTCGACGGGGAAATTCACCGCCGCCGTTTTCAGTTTATCACTGCCGGTGTTATGCAGATGGATTCCGCAGTCGTTCAGCAGCTCCATGCTTGCAGAGGCAAGCCTTCCTTTTTTCTGGATCGCCAGGGTAATCATTGCCTTCCTTTTTTCTTTACATAAAAAAACCCGATTCTTTCAGGGAATCGGGATTATTTTCCTCAGCATGCACATCCCGGCTCCCTACGGAGCTGTATGATGATGCATGTATGTGTACTGTTTCATTTCCATTCTCTTGCTGTCCGCATGCAATTTAAGACAACATTTCCTATCAGTCAATGTGATTCTTTCGTTTGTTCCCGGCCTTAGAATATATACAGTCCGAGCGACAGGCGAATGACATTGGCAAAGGTGGGTTCGTCTTCACTGGTCTCTGCACTGTAAATATCCGTGACGCCCTTTACGTACCGGATGTCCGCTTCCACCATATCGAACAGCTTCACTCCGCCGCCGATCGCAAGCCCCATCTTCGTGAAATCAAAGTTGGAAATATCGATATCCTCACCCTGCACTTCCGGGTCACCGATCGGGATCCCCAGATTAAAACCGGCTGTAACGTAGGGTTTAATGACCGCAAGGTCCAGGTTATAGCGGCCCATCAGTACGCCGTTGATATAATTTGTGCGGATGGTGGTATTCTCGATCACATCGGACCCGCCTTCGACAACACCCTCAACGGAGAATCCTTCCATTGAGAAAAGCGCTTCCGCCTGGACTCCGAACGACCCTATATTGATAATCGCAAAACCCCCGCCGACAAAACCGGTAATATTTTGCAGATCACTGACCTCAGCGATATAGGTCTGAAAATCAAATTCTTCGCTTTCGATGTAGGAATAATTCGCACCCAGTTTCACACCCAGATCGAACTGAGCGAAAGCGGTCGATGCGATCATAACCGCCATAACGATAAACAGCAGCTTCTTCATTTTATGGTCTCCCTTTGGGTTTGTATTCAATATTACACAGGTAAAGATAATAGTTACAGGGTGCTTCAGCAATGGTTTTCTTTAAGTATTTTGGTTTTCCGGAAACAAGCCTTCGGCATTGCCATATAAATGCACGCTTCATGGCCCGATTGTTGATAAAATTCCTATGATATTGATAAAACCTTGATATATTATGGGTCGCGAAGCAATAACGTTTGGAGTCAGACCCAGTATGGATTCATTACGGCCGGTCATCGAAAAGGCAGGATCAGCAAGCGCGGTGCTGAAAGCGC
>JAGYLW010000043.1 GCA_018400915.1 Fidelibacterota bacterium | reverse complement strand
AACATTCTCACGGGTACCGGCAGCCGCAGACCCTTGAAAAACACAGGCTTTACGATGAAGCGGATAAGATCCTGCACGGACAAAATCTTGTCACCGAATCCTCGCCGGCGCGGCTTGGGGACCATCTTTATATTACTTCAGGATCCGGACATGTTTACGGGTATAACCTGGAGACCCGCAACATTGACTGGGATTTCTTTGTCGGCGCCGATATGGACGGCAGTCCGGTCGTGACCTATGACGACTGCATCCTGGTAAGTGTGGAGAAAGAATATATCAGGGGCCGCGGCGGAGTGTTCAAGCTCGATCCTTCCCGTCCGCCGGACAGTTCCTGCGTGGTCTGGTATTTTCCCACGGGCAATGACAGCGGAAGACAGGCCATCTGGGAAGGCGGTGTGATCGGTTCTCCGGCGGTCAATGATCTTACGAAAACTCCGGAGATGCCGTATCTGGCAGGTTTCATCGGCATTGACGGATATTTTTACCTGGTGGAGCATGATAAGCGGGATACCGCCAGAGTTTGGGGGCCGAACCGGGAACACCGGTATCATCAACCGGATCTGATAGCACGCAGATGGGCCGGCAAGAGCATTTCCACGCCGATCTTCGCCGGAAAGCGTATCATCGTCGCTTCCTACAGCGGGGTGTTGCTTTTTGAGTATGCTCCGGATCGAACAATCAAACGCCTGCAGCGCCGCTATATCGGGGGAGTGGAGTCTACGCCTTTTGTCTTTGACAAACGCATCTATGTCGGATCGAAAGACGGGTTTTTTTACTGCCTTGGAGAAAGCAAAGAGTAAGCGGCGAACGATATTGAAAATACGCTTTTTATGTCTGAAGCCCCTCCGCCGGGCCGGAAAATTGCCGCGATAAAAAAAAGCACCTTCACCGGTGCGTTTTGACGGAGTTCAGAGAGTCTGTTCAGAGAGAGCCGTCATCCCACATGTATTTAAAGGGATTGACCGGTTTTCCTTCCTTTTGTATCTCATAATGCAGATGGGCGCCCGTGGAACGGCCGGTGCTTCCCACCTCACCGATGACGGCGCCGCGCTCGAGCGTCTGGCCTTTACGGACGTTGATCTTGTTCAAATGGGCATAGATCGAGACAAATCCGTAACCGTGGTCGATCTTCACCACGTTCCCGTACCCGCCGCGTGAGTACGCCGCATAGGTCACCCGCCCCTTGCCGGTACTGTGAACGGGAGTTCCCCGGCTGGCGGCAAGGTCGACACCGGCATGATATTTCCTTTGATTGGTAAAGGGATCGGTGCGGTAACCGTAATTCGAGCTTATATAGTAACTGTCAGCGTCAAGCGGAGTGATCGCCGGCATATATTCGAGCCGTTTCTTGTATTTCTGAATATTGGCGTAAAGGTCCTTGTAATTCTCAAGTTCTACGGATACTTTCGCACTGAGCAGCTGAATGTCGGCATCGAGTGCTTCAATGGCGTTTCCCGAATCGGAGGGGGCTGCCAGCTGCACCCTTCCGCCGATGCCGAGTTTATTGACATTCAGATCATGTTCGGGCAGGTCCGCATAAAGCCGGATGTTATTATTGAGCCGCACCATGGAATCCAGATATGCTTCTGCGGTCTGAAGTTCCGCTTTCAGTTCTTCCGCCGTTTTCAGCAGTGTTTTGTTCTTGATGGTATCGGTCGTGTAGAAATGCGGGGATAAATATTTATAACCGATATAAGCGCTTCCCGCGATCACGGTCAGAAAAAAGAGGCCGGCAAGGCAAACCATAAAAATAAGGGACAGACGCGAAAACGAGATTTCTCTCGAATTTTTGCCCGGCAGATAGATCAGCATGTGTTGTCGGTTTTTTCCCATCAATAAATTATATGACACTTTGAATATTATTGCAAGGAATTTTTAAGGAACGGCACGCCGTAAAAAGTGGTCACCTTGTCATCTCATTGCTTGTTTTTTGCCGGTATTTTCAATAATATACTTTCATGACCACTGAAATCATTCTTGCAAGTATAGGGGTCGTACTGTCCGCGTATTTCAGCGGATCGGAGATCGCCGTGACCACCGCCCATCCGCTGCAGCTGCAGAAGTGGAAAAGCCAGAAAAAAGCTTTTTCCTCAGCGGCGCTCAGAATGTACGAGGAACGCCAGCACTATCTCACGGTCATCCTGGTCGGTAATAATCTGGCAAATGTGTTAACCACGACGTTTGCCAGCATCGTGTTCACTTCATCCGGGATTTTTAACTGGTGGCAGACCATTCTGGTGATATCGGCGGTCATCCTGGTGTTCGGGGAGGTGATACCAAAATCGCTGATCCGCTATCAGCCGAACGCATACCTGTTGTTTTCTTCCGCAGTGATCGGGATCTTCGGTTTCATACTGCATCCCGTCGCGCGGTTCTTCGAAAAAATGATCGCCGGACTTCTGAAATTCTTTAAAAGCGACCAGCAGCCGTTAAATATCATGATACGGCGGAAGGAGATCGAGAAAAGTATTTACGACAGTTATGAAATGGGGGTTCTGAACAAAGATAAGAAAAAGTACATAGACAATGTATTTGATTTTTCCGACACGACCGCCGGGGAGATCATCACTCCACGGACCGATATTGTCGCCCTTCCCCAGAATTCCAGCCTGAAAGATCTGAAAGAGGCCTTTATCCGCTCGGGTTTCTCCAAGATCATTATCTACCGCGATAATATCGACTTTATCGTCGGATATATTTCCCTCCGCGATATTCTGGGCCCTGTCCGCGATATCCGCGATATCATCCGCCCCATTAAGTTTTACCCGGAAAGCAAGAGCGTGATCGAACTGTTGAAGGAATTCCAGCATACCCGGACCAGCATCGCCGTGATCGTTGATGAATTCGGCGGGACCTCCGGCCTTGTCACCATGGAAGATATCGTGGAAGAGATTTTCGGGGAATTCGACGATGAATATGATATCAACAGCACCTATGTCCGCCGGCATCCGAACGGGGACCTTCTTATGAGCGGACGGACGGAAATTGACTATCTGAACGATGAATACCGTCTGAACCTTCCGGAGGGGGAGTACGAAACGCTCGCAGGATATATTCTTGATTATCTGGACCGTTTCCCGAAGGAGGGGGAAGTCGTCACGATCCGGCAGTATGAATTCACCATTTTAAAAGCCAGCGCGAAAAGTGTTGACTACATAAAACTCCGGCACAGATCATCGGGGAAATAGTATGAAACAGCTGGACCGGTACATGCTGAAGCAGTATTTTCGGACCTTTCTGTTCATCATGCTGACGTTTATCTGTATTTTCCTCCTTGTGGACCTTGTTCAGAAGATCGCGCAGTTCCTTGACAACGATCTGCGTTTCATCGAGGTCGTGCATTATTACTGGCTGATGATCCCCTGGATGCTGCACTGGTGTTTTCCCGTTTCGGCCCTGCTTGCCGTGGTCTTTTTCTTCGGGCAGACGAACAAATTCAATGAGCTCACTGCATTCAAGGTGGCCGGACTGAGCCTCTACCGCCTGGCGTTGCCATTCCTGCTTTTCGGTGTTGTCCTGAGCCTTTTTTCATTTTTTTTCGAGGACCGCGTGGTCGTTCCCGCTCAGCAGGAGCTTACGGAATTTATGGATAACAACATGCAGCTGACCCGGAAAAGCCGTGAGCAGCGGATACACCGGCAGGTTTATTTCCAGTTGCCGGATGAATATATATTTACGATCAGGAGGTATAATATTACCAACGGGCGGGGCCGGATCGCCGGCCTGCACCGTTTTACGGAGGGAAAGATCACCGAACGCCTGGATGCAGATCATGTACGGTGGCTGGAGGAAGAAGAAAAATGGATGCTTTTAAATGTACAGGAACGTGTTTTCAGTGAAGAGGAAGAGACCTTCATCCGGCAGGATACCGTGATCCTTTCCCTGGAGGTGAGCCCGCGCGAGCTTCGTCAGAAAAGCGTGCGTCCGGAGGACATGACCTTCCGGCAGCTCAGGGGCTTTATTGAACGCTCACGGCAGCTCGGCATGAAGACGATCCGCTGGGAGACGAATCTCTATTTCCGGACCGCGATGAATTTTTCCTGTTTTCTTGTCATCCTCGTCGGCATCCCCCTGGTTACCTTTCAGCGGCGTTCGCGGGGGTACGGCGGCGGGGTGGCCGGCAGTCTTCTTCTGCTCTTCACCTTTTATGTGCTTCTGACGTTCGGGAAGGTCCTGGGTATCGCCGGGATCGTGCATCCTTTTCTGGCGGTATGGTCTCCGAATATCCTCTTTGTGCTTCTCGGGACCCTCATGATGATATTTGTAAAAAAATGATAACCACTTCCTCTTAAAAATCATATATTCCGGCGAATTGCAGGGAGGTGCATTATGACGGAAACCGAAAGGATCAAATACAGGAACACCCTGGATTATATTAAGATCGTGATCGGCGCGTTGATCATGGCGAGCGGGCTGATGTTCTTTCTGATCCCGAACAAGGTGTCGGCAGGAGGGGTTTCGGGGATCGCCACGATCCTGTATCACGTCTTTCAATGGCCGGCAGGGGTGACCATGCTGGCGATGAACATTCCCCTGTTCATCCTGGGGGTGAAAGTATTCGGCCGGAAATTCGGCATAAAAACCCTCTGGGGGATTATCTGGATCTCCGTATTTACGGACCTTATCGACGTGATCTTTGAACTTCCGCCCGCCACCGAGGATCCCATCCTGGCTACGGTATACGGAGGTGTTCTCCTGGGTGTCGGCCTGGGGGTGATCATGAAAGGCCGCGGAACGACCGGCGGCAGCGATATCCTGGCGCGGATCATGAATAAGTATTTTCACTTCTCGCTCGGACATTCCTTTATCCTTGTGGACACGGGGATCATTATCATTATGGGGGTCGTGTTCCGGAATATCGACCTTATCCTGTTCTGCATGATCTCCCTGGTGATCTCGTCAAAAGTGGTGGATATGCTCATTGAGGGTATTACCAGCGAAAAAGCGATCACGATCATCAGCGGCAAATGGGAAATGATCGCCCGGAGGATCATGGAAGAGGTAAAACGTGGCGTGACCAGCATGGGATCCGTGGGGCTGTATACCAATAAAGAGAAAAAGACCCTCTATTGTGTGGTCTCCAACCGCCAGATCGAACATGTAAGGCGTATCGTTAAGCAGGAGGATGCCAAGGCCTTTGTCACTGTCAGCAACGTATCCATTCTGCAGGGAGAGGGGTTCCGGGAACAGACGACGCTCAATGAGGAATGAGCTTAACCACGAATGACACAGTCTGCCCCGGCAAATGGCGGGGAATTAACACAAACTCTTTTTTAAGGCTTGACGCTCAGTGCGGGATTTTCACTCAGTATCTTGACCATTTTTTGTTGAAATAGCCCCGCTGAAATCACCATGAGGCCTCTTTTTATTTGAAAAATAAGAAATCATATCTAAAAACCTAACATTCAATTAATTATAACATTTTTAGCCCCTGTTTTTACCATTAAGCTAAAAATACGATTACGGACCAACACGTGGTTCGTGAAATCCGTGAAATTCGTGGTGAGTTTTAAACATTGATCCCGCTGAAAAACCGGATGAGCCCGGAGATGAGGGGACCGAGGAAGCGGCTGAAGATCGAGAATCCCGTCAGGCGTCCGATGAGAAAGATCCCCAGAATGAGGAAAACGCCGTAACGTTCAAGATAATCGATGATATACACCTTGCTGTCCGGCAGGAAGCCGCGCAGGATCTTGCTTCCGTCCAGGGGAGGGATGGGGATCAGGTTAAAAACTCCCAGCCCCACATTGATGAACAGAAAATAAAAAAGGTTCAGTTTCAGGAAAAGGGTTACGCCGGCATCGGCCTGCAGGGGCTGCAGCTGGGGTGCGAGACGGTATATCAGGCCGATAAAGGCTGCCATGATAAAATTTGAAAGCGGTCCGGCCGCCGAAGAGACCGCCATGTCCCTTTTGGGATTATTGAATGCGTTTACATTGATCGGCACCGGCTTTGCCCAGCCCATACCGACGATAAAGAGCATTAGCATGCCGATGGGATCAATATGGGAGATGGGATTCAGGGTGAGCCGGCCCATGTTTTTTGCTGTCGGATCGCCCAGGCGCCAGGCGACATATCCGTGCGAATACTCATGGACGGTCAGGCTCAGCAAAATGGGGACGACCATGGCCATGTATTGAAAGATCTGTGAGTTCATATGTTGAATTTTTCCCTCGGGTGAAAAGTTTTATGGACTTCCTTTAAATAATTGCGGTCCAGATGCGTATATATCTGCGTGGTCGCGATGTCCGAATGCCCCAGCATCTCCTGAACGGCGCGAAGGTCGGCACCGCCTTCCAGCAAGTGGGTGGCAAAGGAATGCCGGAACACATGGGGACTTACGGCCTTGCGGATGCCGGAGCGGTCCGCATAGGCGCGGATGATCTTCCAGACTCCCATTCTGCTGAGGGGAGCGCCCCGCATGTTGAGAAAGACGATATTTTCGGCGAGCGTGTTACGGGCAAGTTCCGGACGGACGTTGTGCAGATATTTGTTCAGCCGGTCACGGGCTTCCTCACCGAAAGGCACGATGCGTTCTTTGAGCCCCTTCCCTATCACCCGGACCCATCCCTCGTCCAGGAGCAGGGACGGCAGGCGGAGATCAAGCAGTTCCGATATCCGGAGCCCGCTGCCGTAAAGGAGCTCCAGCATCGCCCTGTCCCGCACCCCGCGGTCGGTGCCGGTGTCGATACAACGGAAAATATCCTCGATGTCCTGAATGTCAAGTATCTTCGGCAGCCTTTTGGGCAGTTTCGGGGTGTCGATATTTTCCGTGATGTCTTTTTTACAATATCCTTCATTCACCATAAAAGCATGGAACATGCGAATGGCGGATAAGTTCCGCGCCAGGCTGCCCGGGGACAGGGGAAGCGTACGCAATTCCCCGAGATACCGGATGACCGTTTCCGGTTCAACGGTATCGGGATGCGTGATATCCAGCGTCTCAAGATAGTTGAGATAGCGTTTTATATCCGTTTTATAGGCGCTGACCGTGTTGGGGGAAAGCTGACGTTCCCCCCGGAGGTGATAAAGATAATCCTGAAAGATCCGCTGCATGATATTAAAGAAAGGCCTTCTCGATATTTTCGCATATCATATGGCCGATCATGATGTGGATCTCCTGGATGCGCTGGGTGTTGTCCGAGGGAACGATCAGCTCAAGGTCCGCTTTCCCGGAAGCTTTCCCTCCGCCTTTCCCTCCGAACAGGATACTTGAGATCCCTTTTGCTTTTGCACTGTGAAGCGCTTCGATGATGTTTCCGGAATTTCCGCTGCTGCTGACGGCAACGAGGATATCGCCGGCATTTCCCAGTGCTTCGATCTGCCGGCTGAACAGCCGGTCGCTGCGGCCGGTATCGTTGATCCATGCCGTAAGGTAGGAGGTGTCCGTGGTCAGGGACAGGGAAGCAAGGGCCCGGCGCGGAGAACTGAGACGCGCGACAAGCTCGGCGGAAAGATGCTGGCAGTCCGCCGCAGAACCGCCGTTTCCGCACCAGAGTATCTTGCCCTTTGTGTTCAGGGCCCGGAGCATCATTTCCGACGCCCGCCGTATTTTCCGGAGAAAGACCTCATCCTCACTGAGCGCTTTCAGGAGGGGAAGGGACGCTTCAAACACATTATTCATCAATCAATCCTTTGCCGGCAAATACTTGCGGTATGATGTACACCATGATGAAATTAACATAAATACGGGGCGATAAAAAGCCTTTTTATTTCCGTGGCGGGCACTTCATGAAGAATGATGAACGAATGTTATTGCGGGATCCCGGAAAGACATTCCACGAACGCGTCCATCTCCGCCTTGCTGCGTTTTTCCGTTACGGCGATCAGCAGTTCATGCTCCCGTCCGGGATAAAAGCGCCCCAGGTCAATGCCCGCATCAAAACCGCAGTCTTTTGCCTTTTTCACGATGTGTTTTGCGGGCAGCGGCGTTCTGATCACGAACTCCTTGAAAAACGGATCTGCCGATGCTGCCGAAAAACCCGGAAGCCCGCTGATCCTGCCGTGCAGGTAATGGGATTTTTGTATGCAGAGTTCCGCCGTTTTCCGCAGTCCGGTCGTTCCCATAAGTGCAAGGTAGACGGTAGCTGCAAGTGCGCACAGTGCTTCGTTGGAACAGATGTTGCTGGTGGCTTTTTCACGGCGGATATGCTGTTCGCGGGTCTGGAGTGTCAGCACAAAGGCGCGCCGGCCTTCAGTGTCCTCGGTCATCCCGGCGATACGTCCCGGCATTTTCCGGATATAGGCTTTTTTCGTGGCGAAGAGCCCCAGATAGGATCCGCCGAAATTCAGGGGGTTCCCGAGAGACTGCCCTTCCCCGAAGGCAATGTCCGCATCCGCTTCTCCGGGCGTTTTCAGCAGCGACAGGGAGACCGGATCGACCCCCTGGATGAACAGGGCGTTTTGTTGATGCGCCGCCGTTGCCGTCGCTTCGGTATCCTCTATGCATCCGAAAAAATTCGGGCTCTGGACGATCAGTGCCGCCGTGTCTTCACCGATACGTTCCGCAAGGGCTTCCGGATCGGTGACCAACCCTTTGAGCGGACATTCGATGATCCGGATATCCTGTGAACGTGCGTAGGTTTCCAGTGTCCGCCGGTAAAGGGGATTGACGGCGGACGAAACGATCACCCCGGACCGCCGTTTGAGGTTTTTTGCCATGATCACAGCTTCCGCCATGGCGCTTGCCCCGTCGTACATGGAGGCATTGGAGACATCCATACCGGTCAGTTCGCAGATCAGGGACTGGAACTCATACATTGCCTGCAGGGTGCCCTGACTGACCTCCGCCTGATATGGCGTATAGGCCGTGGCGAATTCAGAGCGGGATATGATGAAATCGACCACTTTGGGAATAAAATGGTCATAGGCACCGCCGCCGAGAAAAGAAACGGTGTTCCGGCAGGCATTATTTTCCTTGCCCAGTGTTTCCAGTGCTTTCTGAATCTCAAGTTCGCTGAGCGGCCGGGGAAGGTCCAGGCGGATATCGCTCCTCAGGACTTCCGGAATATGACGCAGGAGCTCCTCAAAACTTCCGACGCCGATCTTTCTCAGCATTTTTTCCGCGTCTTCACGTGCGTGGGGTAAAAAGGGCATTGTATACCTCGTCTGAAATTACGCCGAAAGGCCAACGGTCATTTATGCAACATGATCCTGATAAGCGCCGGCGTCAAGCAACGCGTCCAGTTCGGATGCATCGCTGACCTTGATCCTCAGTATCCAGCCGCTGTTATAGCAGTCCGTATTCACCAGTGTGGGTTCGTCCTCAAGGATCACGTTGACTTCCACGATCTCGCCGCTGACGGGCGCGTTCAGGTCGGAAACGGTTTTCACCGCCTCAATGCTTCCTACCGCTTCCCCCTTTTTGACGCTCTCGCCGTCTTCCGGAAGTTCGACAAATACGATGTCGCCCAGTTCACTCTGGGCGTAGTCCGTGATGCCGACCGTTGCAATGCCGTCCTCAAGCCTGACCCATTCATGGCTTTCGGTGTACTTCAGTGTTTTTGGAATATCCATATTGTTCCTTTCTTTGAATAGCTTATTTGTTCACACGTTCGAGATATGAGCCGTCACGCGTATCGACCTTGATAATGTCGCCCTCATTGATAAAAAGGGGGACCTGTACTTCCAGCCCGGTTTCCACGGTGGCGGGTTTCTTGACGTTGGTCTTTGCCGTATCGCCCCGTTCGCCGGGTTCGGTATACGTCACTTTCATTTCCACGGCGGCCGGCAGTTCGATCGCGATCGGACGTTCCTGGTACATCAGCACCTTCACATCGTCGTTCTCGCGGATATACAGGCGGTCCTCTCCGATGATCTCTTCAGAGACCGGGACCTGCTCGAAATTCTCCGGGTCCATCATGTAATAATTAAGGCCGTCGTTGTAAATATACTGCATAATATGTGCTTCAACGCGGGCTTCTTCCACTTTTTCCCCGGAGCGGAAGGTGTTTTCCAGCACTTTTCCGTTCAGAAGGTTCTTTAATTTTGTTCTTATTACGGCCCCTGCGCGTCCCGTTTTACTGTGCTGGTAGCTGACGATCTTGTAGAGTTCATTGTTGTATATGATGACCATGCCCGGCCTGAAATCTGCTGTAGATGCCACGATAAGCTCCTTTTTTGTGTGTTCTCCAAGGTTCAGGATATAATTTACATTCCATACCCGTGTTTCGCAACAGGAAAGCTTTTGATGCATGCCGCACCGCGATCTGAAGAAAGTCAGCGAAAAAATGACATTATGGCATATCATGTACCATATGGCAAAATCCCGGCCAGAAATACTGCCATTATGACATATTTGGGGATTTGGCACGATTTTCGCATGATAAAGGGTGAAGATTGAAAAAAGGGTTTTGGCCGTCAGGGCCGGAACAAAAAAAGCAACAAAAGATTCGGAGAAAAACCGAAAACAAAAGGAGGTATAAAATGATGTTAGTAAAACACAACAGTCCGCTGGCACGCCCGAGCCGTTTCTACAATACCATGCTGGATGACTTCTTCAACGATCCTTTCTTCAACACCGAACCCAGCGAAGCCGTGCATTGGGCACCCCGGGTTGAAGTAGAGGAGAACGAGGATGAATTCCTCATGAAAGTGGAAGTTCCGGGCATGAAGAAAAAAGACATTGATATTTCCGTAAAGGACAATGTTATCACGGTGTCCGGCGAAAAGAAAGAGAACGTGAAGAAAAAAGATTCCCAGTGTCATCTGAGCGAGATCAATTACGGGAAATTCTCACGCAGTTTCCAACTGCCCAACAATGTCGACACGGACAAGATCAAAGGCAACTGGGAAGACGGTATCCTCACTGTCGAGATACCGAAGACCGAAGTCGCGAAACCGCGCAAGGTTGAAATTGATTAACGGAACCATACATACGCAAATCCCTTCCTTACCCCGCAGCCCCGCTGAGAAAGCGGGGCTTTGCTTTATCTGCCCAAAAGGAGTTTCAACTTAATATCTTTCGGAAATCGGTCATCTGTAATCCTTATTGACTTGAAATTCATCAATAATTTTTCTAAACTACTGCAGACGCAGAATACACAGACATAAAAAAGGAGAAATGTGATGATAAATGCACTGTATAAGATTCCGCATGCGGAGAACGAACGTGTGCTGACCTATGCACCGGGCACTCCGGAACGTGAAAGCGTGAAGAAGGTTTTGGATGAGCTTATGGGCAAAGAGATCGAAATACCCGTGATCATCGGCGGGGAAGAGATCTACACCGGAAGAACGGGGAAGGTGACCTGTCCGCACGACCACGGACATGTCCTTGCCACTTACCATATGGCGGGGGAAAAAGAGATCCGCGCCGCAGTGGATGCCGCCCTGAAAGCGCGCAAAAAATGGCGGGAGATGCCGGTGGACGCCCGGGCGGCCATTTTCAAGAAAATGGCGGTCCTGCTCTCCAAACCCTACGGCGATCTGCTGAATGCCGCCACCATGCTGGGGCAGAGCAAGACCATATTCCAGGCGGAGATCGATTCGGCCTGCGAGCTGATCGACTTTTTTAATTTCAACACCTATTACATGTCCGAGATTTACAAGAACCAGCCCGATTACAGCCCTGCGGGCACCTGGAACCAGCTGGAATACCGTCCCCTCGAAGGATTTGTCTTTGCGCTGACCCCCTTCAATTTTACTTCCATTGCGGGGAACCTGCCGACCGCCCCGGCGATCATGGGGAATACCGTCGTGTGGAAACCTTCCCGCACCCAGATGTATTCCGCGTATTTCCTGATGAAACTTTTCAAGGCCGCCGGCCTGCCGGACGGCGTGATCAATTTTCTGCCCGGAAGCGGAAAGGAGATCGGCGACATCGTCCTGAAACATCCGGATCTCGCCGGGGTGCATTTTACGGGTTCGACCGAGGTTTTCCAGCACGTATGGAAAACCGTGGGCACGCATATCGCGGATTATAAAAGTTATCCCCGGCTGGTGGGCGAGACCGGCGGAAAAGACTTTATTTTCGCACATGAGTCCGCCGATGTTGAGTCCCTTGCCACAGCGATGGTGCGGGGCGCCTTTGAGTATCAGGGCCAAAAATGCTCGGCGGCATCACGGGCCTACATTCCGGCGAATCTCTGGGAAGCACTGAAGGAAAAATACGTCGAAATGGTCCGGACGGTCAAAATGGGCTCGCCGCTGGATTTCACGAACTTCATGAACGCCGTGATCGACGAAGCGGCCTTCGACAAGATTGTCTCCTATATTGAGTACGCAAAGGAAAGTCCCGACGCCGAGATCATTACCGGCGGCGGATACGATAAATCCAGGGGTTACTTTATCGAGCCCACGACCATCGTTACCAGCGATCCGGAATTCAAGAGCATGCGGGAAGAGATCTTCGGTCCCGTTCTTACGGTCTATGTCTATCCTGAAAAACAGTATGAGCAGACCCTGGAACTCTGCGACCGCACCAGCCCCTACGCGCTGACGGGCGCGGTTTTTGCCCGTGACCGTGAAGCGGTGGTC
>JAGYLW010000042.1 GCA_018400915.1 Fidelibacterota bacterium | reverse complement strand
TCCGAAACAGAACGGACGTTCTGATCCCCGTAAAAGCCCAGATCGCTTTTGCGCTCACCTGCGTGTTCAACATGTGCTGGATATTCTTTTGGCACTATAAGCTCGTGTTCCTTTCCCTGCTGGCGATGCTGGGACTGCTGATATCCCTGATCTATCTCTATCTGAAGGTCGATGAACTGCGCCTGACGAACGTGTGGGACCGGGTGGCTACGCTCCTGCCGGTCAGCATCTATTTCGGTTGGATATCGGTGGCCACCATTGCAAATGTTACCGCTCTGCTCGTTTCTCTGAATTGGGGCGGCTGGGGCATCCCGGAACATGTCTGGACCGTCATTATGATGATCGTCGGGACGGTCCTGGGTATCCTGATGCTGCTGCGGCACAAATGCCTGATGTATCCCCTGGTCATCCTCTGGGCCTATACCGGCATTATCATCAAGCGAAGTGCGCAAATGGTCGTTCACAAGGATATTCTTTTCACCGCATATGCGGCGATCGCCGTGCTGGCAGTGCTGATCATCATCACGGGAATGCGGCTCTGGAAAGAACTGAAGACCTGAGATAGCCGGCCCGAAGCAAATCAGGGAATATATGAAATAACGTCCCTGTCGTTAACATCTTTTAGCATAGGGGGCCTGCGATGTATATATCACGCTTATTTCGCGGAGGAACGGGACTGCTGTCGATCCTCTGCTGTTTGCTTGTATTTTCCTGTAAGGGGAAACCGGAGGGGAAGGAATATAACGATTTCCGCTTCCTCGAGTATGATATCCGCACCCTGCAACAGGGATATGCGGACCGCCGTTACACGATCCGGGAGATCACCCGGGCGTATCTGGACCGTATCGAGAAGCTGGATGATCGTGGACCCGAATTGCGTGCGGTGATCTGCACAAATCCCGATGCCATGGCAATCGCCGCGGAGCTTGACCGGGAAAGGGCGCAGGGGCTGTCCCGGGGACCGCTTCACGGCATCCCCGTCGTACTGAAGGACAACATTGACACCCATGATAAAATGCCCGTTACCGCGGGGTCCCGGGCTTTAAAGGATTCCTATCCCCTTCAGGACAGTTTCATCGCCGAAAAGCTCCGGGAGGCCGGGGCGCTCATTCTTGGAAAAGCGAATCTAAGTGAATGGGCGAACTTCCGCGGCGAGCTTTCCACCAGCGGCTGGAGCGGTGTGGGCGGCCAGACCCGTAATCCCTATGTGCTTGAACGCAACCCCTGCGGATCAAGCTCGGGCTCCGCCGTCGCCGTTTCCGCAAACCTGACCGTACTTGCCATCGGCACCGAGACAAACGGATCCGTTGTCTGTCCGGCCCATGCTAACGGCATCGTGGGCATTAAACCCACGGTGGGGCTTATCAGCCGCTCGGGGATCATTCCGATATCACGGACACAGGATACCGCCGGGCCGATGGCCCGAAGTGTCCGGGATGCGGCGCTATGCCTGAGCGTCCTGACCGGGGTCGATCCCGCGGATGAAAAGACCGTGGCGGCAAAAGCACACATGCATCCGGATTACACGGTGTTCCTGGACAAGAACGGCCTTTCGGGAAAACATATCGGATACTACACTGCGTTCAGGGGTATCAATTATAAGGTCGACGCCCGGATGGATTCCGCCGTCGCTTTCATGGAATCGCAGGGCGCCACGATCACGGAAATTGAGCATATTCTCGCTGACAGTACGGAACATTACTCCTTCGGGGTCATGCTTTATGAGTACAAGGACGGACTGAATAAGTATTTCGCCTCGCTCGGTCCCGGAAGAGCCCTTGAAGACCTGAAGGACCTTATCGCATTCAACGAAAAAGACAGCCTGGAACTGAAATATTTCAATCAGAAATATCTGAAAATGGCGCAGGAAAAAGGGGGGCTGGATTCCCCCGAATACAAAAAAGCACTGCGGCGGATGCTGGAGGGAAGCCGGGAGAAAGGGATCGACCGCGTTATGGAGGAATATGACCTTGATGCCATTATCGCCCCCACGGGCACACCCGCCTGGAAAACGGACCTTGTCAACGGGGACAGTTTTCAGTTCGGTTCTTCCTCGCCGGCGGCAATTTCCGGCTATCCGAACATTACCGTACCGATGGGATCGATCGGCGGACTGCCGGTGGGAATCTCTTTTTTCGGCCGTGCATGGAGCGAACCCGTATTGATCGGGATCGCCTATGCCTATGAGCAGGGAACAAAGCACCGTACAATACCCCGTTATCTTTCCGGGCATTGACCGTGCCGGAAGAGATACACGTACAACAGCGGCTGCTTTTACGGCGGGGGTTTTCTGTATTTCCTTTTTCCCATATTCCATCGCTTTTTCTTGTTTTTCGGTCCTTTTCTTTGTAGAATTTTAACCGTAAAGTGAAATCCACCTAATTATGTGAGGTAATGTAAAAATCCGAAGATCCTTATCCGCAGCAAGAGGATGCATCATCAAATCCATAACCCGGGGTCAGGCTTATGATCGAAGTGAAAAACCTGTTTTACGCGTATACGAAACACGGCGATTATGCCGTAAATGACATCAGTTTTGATATCAAAAAGGGAGAGATATTCGGGTTCCTCGGGCCCAGCGGTGCCGGAAAATCCACCACCCAGGGGGTGCTCTCCGGATTGCTGAAACTGCAAAAGGGCTCCGTTGTCATTGACGGGAAAGCAAGGGAAGACCAGCCCGATAAGGACTTTTTCAACCGTATCGGTGTGGGCTTCGAACGCCCGAATGTCTATAAAAAGCTTTCCGGCTACGACAACCTGAGATTCCATGCCAGCCTGTATGACGGCGAGACCGAAGATCCCATGACGGTGCTTCAGAGGGTCGGCCTTGCCGAAGAGGGAAAGAAAAAAGCCGGCGCCTATTCCAAGGGAATGATGCAAAGACTGGGCTTTGCCCGCTCCATGATCAACAAACCCGATATCTGGTTCCTGGACGAGCCGACCATGGGCCTGGACCCGAACACGGCGAACAGTATCAAGGGGATCATCCGCAGTAAACAGAAGGAAGGGACGACCATTTTTCTGACAACGCACAATATGTTCGTTGCGGACGAGCTCTGCGATCGCGTGGGCTTTATTGTCGACGGCAAGATCGTTGCCCTGGACAGTCCGAAGCACCTTAAGCTGAAGTATGGGAAACCCACTGCCCGGGTCGAATATATGGACGGCAAAACACTGAAAACGGAAAGTTTCGGACTGACTCCCGAAGAGAAACCCCGGCTTCAGAAATTTATCGGCGAACATGACATCAAGACCCTTCATTCCGGTGAACCCACCCTGGAGGAGATCTTCATTCAGCTAACCGGGCGCGGACTCGAATAAGGGGAGCCTATGCGAAGAATATTCAACCTGTTGAAAAAAGATGTGCTGCTGGGGATCAAGGATGTATTCATTCTCCTGGAGATCATTTTTGCCGCAGTGATCGTCCTGATCGTGCTCTTTCTCATTCCCGGGGACGTTGACCCCGAAGAGACCGTATTCATTTACGACAAGTCCGGCACCATACGTTCGCTCGCGGAACGTTTCGGGGAACAGGACCTTGAGATCGGGAACGAACGGTTCAAAGACAGCCGTGAAGCAGTGATCGGGGGAATGAAGGAAAACAAAAGCGCACTGGGCCTGATCATCACGGCGGGCGATGACGGCACCTGGGATATAGAGCTGTTAACGCAGCCGTACACTTCCGGCACCATGATGAAATACCTTGAAGTGAATCTCGAAGACCTGTTCTCAATATTCAGCGGGACCTACCCTCCCGACGTGTACGGGGCTGTGAGCGTCACCCCGCTGGAGGAGGGTGTCCGGGATGCGATCCCTTTCAACAAACAGCTCCTTCCCGTCATGATCATGATGATGGTCGGTATCGTAGGGCTTTTCGCCATGATCTCGGTGCTCGGCCAGGAGCATTCCGAAGCCACGATCCGGGCCTACAGGGTGTCTCCCGCATCAATGACCGAATTCCTGCTCAGCAAGCATCTGATGCTCCTGGGAGTCAGCATCGTGACATTTTCAATTCTGTATATTCCCGTTATCGGACTGGGCGGATACCTTCAGGGTTTACTCGTCATCCTGCTGACCGTGATCATGGGCTCCTCAGCGGGCATCATTCTGGGTGCGTTCTTTGATTCTCCCATGGACTCCATCGGCTGGGTCCTGCTGCTGATGATGGTACTTTCCCTCCCCGCGATCTCATTGTTCGCACCGGTCTTTTCACCGGACTGGCTGAGGTTCATCCCTTCCTATTACACACTGTTCGGGCTGGATGCGGCCATGTTCCCGGACCACAACCGCCATATCATATGGCAAAGCGCCGCGGTGCTTGCAGGTATTGACATTGTCCTGCTCTTCCTTTCAGCGCGGATATTCAGCCGGAAAATACAGAGGGAGTTATGATATGAAATACCTGTTTCGCATGTTCCTTTTCGACATCAAGATGTCCTTCCGGGGTTTTATGGGGACCTATATCGCCGTCGTCCCCCTGCTGGTCCTGTGCATACTCCGCTTTTTCATCCCCAGTATGGAAAGCTCCTCCTTTACCGTTGCCGCGGTGAACAAAGGCCCCCACGCCGTCCCGCAGGAAGTCCTGGATGTTCTTGACGCATTTGCGGACATCAAGACCTATGACAGTATCGAAAAAATGGAGCGGAAACTCCGCGGCACCGGCAGCGCCGAGGGGCTCTACCGTGACCCGGACAAGGGAACCTACGTCTCCGTTCCGGAAAGGAATCCGGAGGGAAATGCCGCTTTTTCCCTGACGGCGCAGGTGCTGCGCCAACACTATTACCGGGAACATTACCCCGACGCCCCCGATATCACGACCTTTTCCTCCGGAGTGCCTCCGGAACTTTCCGAACGCACCGCCACCTCTCCCGTTGCGACCATGGGCGGAGCGATCTTTCTGGTCTTTATGGTCATTGTTTCTTCCTTTATTATCGGACTGGGGGTCGTGGATGACAAGGAATGCGGTACCGACCGGGCCTTCCTGGTATCCCCTGTCAGCAAAAGCGACTACTATATCGGCAAAAGCATCTATCCCCTGCTGGTGATCCTGTTCTATACCATTCTCGGGCTGCTTTTCCTGGGACTAATGCACGTCAATATCCTTCAGGTCTATCTCCTGGTATTGCTTTCCTTCAGCATTACACTGCTGGTGGGGCTCCTGATCGGCGCGATCGCCGGGAATGAAAATGAAGCGATCGGGATCGGGAAAATGCTTGCCATGATCATGCTGTTCTCCATTCTCGGAGGCACCCTGCTTTCGGACCAGTGGCAATGGGTCGTATGGTGGTCGCCGTTCTACTGGATGTACGACAATCTTGAAGCGATCCTTACACAGACCGCTTCCTGGAGTGCGTTCGCATGGAAATCCGCGCTGATGCTCGGCCTCTGCGGTCTGTACTTTGCACTGTTGAGAAAAAAGATCGTTTCGGGACTCTCATAAGCGCTTGCACATTGCAATAAGTGAGGTGAACAATGCTATATCTTGGGATTTTTCTGGTCCTTTACGGGATCGTGGTTTTCTGGGTAACGCTCGCAAAGCCTGAAAAGATATGGAATATGGGCAAGATCCAGGCGTTTGTGAAGATCCTGGGGAAAACCGGCACGGAGATCTTCTTCGTTATTTTCGGGGCGGCCGCCCTGGGTATCGGGATCTGGCTTCTGACGGAACACTGGCCGGCTGCCTGAGAAACAAAGGCATTCTCCATATGCGGAACAGTGTGACCGCCGTCATACAGGGACGGTGCGGCAGGGGGCGGTGCATAACTTTTCTTGTTTTTAACCCCTTAAGGTCTTACATTAAATAATACCAAACACATTGTGTCCGTGCGGAAGTATACCAAAAGCCAGGAAACTTCTTTCGCCTTCCGGTAATTACAAGAACAAACAGCTGGATGCATAATGGAACCGTCAGATGCAAAAGGTCAGGTTGTAAAGATGAAAACATTGAATTTAGACAAGAAAGCACTTATTGAACTCCTGTTCCGCGAGAATGAAGCGGTCCGGGAGATCTTCGACAGGGCTACCGGCCTGGAAGATCTGAGAAAGCAGTTGTTCGATTACTTTAACCGTCTCGAATGGAGTTATTTTCACATCCATTCCCCGGAATACAGCGATTCCATGCACATCATCGAAAAGAACATTGCCAGGGAATGCATGAGGGTGCTGAAAAATATCCTGCAGACAAAAAATGAAGCGCTCTGCGAATTTTCCGCCCTGGAAACCCTGTTCAAGCTTTATCAGGGAGATGAACAGGCGATCGACGCAACGGACAAAGGTTTTGTCATGGAATTTCTGTACTTGCTGCGGGGAGTATACGGAAAGTCCTTTCTGCATCAGAAACAAAGCGTATCTTCCGAGGAGATCAACCCGGAAAGCTCCGGCAGGATCCTCGACGGCTTTGCAAAGGACATGTCCGCCCGCTTCAAAACCTTCCGCAAGGGCACCGATCCGGAATGTGTAAAAAACCAGCAAAAGCAAAAGGCCCGGATACTGAAATACTTTTCCGCCACGGAAGCGGACTGGGAAGACTACCGCTGGCATCTCCGGCATATTATCAAGGACGTGAAGACGCTTTCGGACCTTGTCAAGCTGGAGGAGGACGAAATACGGGGGATCCGGGACGCCGAAAAATACGGCATCCCCTTCCAGATCACACCGCACTATCTGACCCTGTTCAACAAGGACGGGCGGGACCGGCATGACCGCATCGTCCGGGCCCAGGTCATCCCCGGAAGCAGGTACTGCTACAATGTCAACCGGAACCGCAGTGAAAACATCGATATGGATTTCATGGGTGAGAAAGAGAACAGCCCCGTTCCGGCGATCACCCGCCGTTACCCGAATATCGTGATCCTGAAACCTTTCGATTCCTGTCCGCAGATCTGTGTCTACTGCCAGCGCAACTGGGAGGTCAAAGACCTGCAGGAGACCCGGGTTTCCCGGGAGGATGTGCGCCGTGCAGTACAGTGGATCCGGGACAATAAGCACATCACGGAAGTCCTCGTGACCGGGGGCGATCCGCTGACGCTTGATAACGATTATCTGCACTCGCTCCTGAAACAACTGCATGAGATCGATCATGTCGAACGGATCCGTGTCGGGACACGGACCCTGGTGACGCTTCCCTTCCGCATCGACGATGCATTGATCGACATCTTCCGGCAGCTCAATATCCCCGGGGAAAAGGAACTTTGTGTCGTTACCCATATCGAAGATGCGCTGGAGATCAACCCCGACGTGATCGAGGTGGTGAGAAAGCTCCGGAAAGCGGGGATCAGCGTCTACAACCAGCAGGTGTTCACCTATTACAACAGCTTTCAATTCAAGACCGCTTTCCTGAGAAAGGCCCTGAAACTGTCCGGCATTGATCCCTATTATCTGTTCAATACCAAGGGAAAGGAAGAAACGATCGATTTCCGCATCCCCATTGCACGGATCGAGCAGGAACAGAAGGAAGAGGCGCGTTTGCTGCCGGGTATTGTCCGGACCGACGAGCCGGTCTTCAATGTTCCCAAGATCGGGAAATCCCATCTGCGGTCATGGCAGAACCATGAAATTATCATGATTCTTCCGGACGGAAAAAGAATATACCGTTTTTACCCCTGGGAATCCATGTCCCTGCTGATCGAGGACTACCTGTATACCGATGTTTCCATCTATCATTACCTGGAACGGCTTGACAAGGACGGCGAAGACCTGAAGGCATACAGAAGCATCTGGTATTATTTTTAAACGGGTATTTCCCTAAAACCCTGTCGCCGCCCTTAACGCATCCATCTGCTGTTTCTGCATGTCCTTGTTTTTATTTCCCGCTTACAGAACGTTCCGGCTCCATATTCTTTGCTTTCCCGCTTTCTCCGCTTTGAAAAATCCGATTTTTCAACTACATTATTTTGAATGCACGGACCGGACCGAAATACACGGTGAGGAGATCATGAACGGTGAGAATATTTTGTTCGCTCTGGGCTTAACGGTATTTGCCGGATTGTCAACGGGTATCGGAAGCCTGATGGCCTTTTTCTCAAAGAAATTCGATCCGAAATTCCTTGCCGCCGCGCTGGGCTTTTCGGCGGGCGTAATGATCTATGTTTCCATGATCGAGATCTTCGACAAGGCCAGGGATTCGCTGTCTGCGGTACTGGGAGCCAAGAGCGGTTATTTTGTCACCGTGGTCGCTTTCTTTGCCGGCCTCGGACTGATCGCCCTCATCGACAAGCTGATCCCGTCTTTTGAGAATCCCCATGAAATGAAAAATCTGGATGCAGAAAAATTCGTTACGACCACGGAAAATAAAAAGCTGTACCGCATGGGGCTCTTTTCGGCGCTGGCGATCGCCATCCACAATTTTCCCGAAGGACTGGCCACTTTTGTCGGGGCAATGACCGAACCTGCGCTGGGGGTCAGCATTGCCGTCGCCATTGCCATCCATAATATTCCGGAAGGGATCGCCGTTTCCGTTCCGGTCTATTACGCCACGCAAAGCAAACGCAAGGCCTTCTGGCTGTCTTTTCTTTCGGGACTGGCCGAACCGGTCGGCGCCGTGATCGGTTTTTTCGTTCTGCGTACGATCTTTAATGAACTGACGTTCGGACTGCTTTTTGCGGGCGTTGCGGGTATTATGGTCTATATTTCCCTCGACGAGCTGTTACCGGCCGCTGAGGAATACGGGGAACATCATATTGCCATCGGCGGTCTTATTGCCGGCATGCTTGTCATGGCAGGCAGTCTGCTCCTCTTTTTTTGATACCGCTTCCCCCGTGCTTGCTTCATAATGCACAGGAATGTCCGTTGTATATGCATATAGGAGGGATACTATGGAAAACACGGCTGGCCTGGCGGATCTCCATCAGGTTTTTATGGATTGCGGCCTGCAATGCCTGCATCCCGGCGGCCCGGAGAAAACCGACCGGATGCTGCAGAAATGCGGCATTGACGAGAACAGGAAGGTCCTGGAAGTGGGCTGCGGCAAAGGCGTTACCGCCCTGCATATCGCAGAGAAATACGGGTGCAGCGTCACCGCTACCGACCCGTCGCAGGATATGATCGCAGAAGCCAGGATCCGGGCAAAGGCGCACGGACTACAGGACAGGCTGCACTTCATACGAACGGATGCAGACCCCCTGCCCTTTCCGGACGAAAGCTACGACATCATCATCGCCGAATGTGTGACAACGCTTCTGAATACGGAAAAAACCTTCCGGGAGATCTTCCGGGTCCTGAAAAAGGGAGGGAAATTCGGCGGTATTGAGTTGATCTGGAAGCAAAAACCCCCGCTGAAGGTAATCCGCGGCATCGCGGATCTCTGGGACGGTTTCCACACCTATACGGAAACGGAGTGGAGATCCCTGCTGGAAAACAGCGGTTTTACACAAAATGAGGTCACCGTTTTCCCCATGCCGCTTTCGGAAATGGAATCCCGGACGATCGGGAGGCTGGGGCCTTCCGGCATCATGAAATTATCCTATAAACTGATGACAAATCCTCCACTGCGGCGGGCCATGTACGCCTACTGGCGTGTTTTCCGGGATTACGAGGAAAATTTCGCCTATGCTTCCCTTACCGGAAAGAGACCCTGACCTGACGGAATTAAATGTTGAGTTGTTGAGGCGTTTAGAGTTTAGAGTTGAGAGTTGAGAGTTTAGACGAAGCAATGCAATGTACACTGTCATCCTGAACACACGCTAACGCGTCATCCCGTCCGTCAGCTGACGGATCGGGATCCCCAACATCTGACGAATACCTTACAGCCCTGATCCGTCAGCTGACGGAGAAGGGCTGAATATAAGTAGCCCGGTACGAAGTGCCGGGGGCAACAGTAATCAATATCAGCAACAAGCCCCCGACCGAATGGAGGTTGAAGTGATTAGCCCGGCGTGAATCGCCAGCGCAGCGGATTCATCGGCGGGTGTCGCAAAGGGGAAGGTATCGAAGAGGGAGTACAGCGCCCGAGACGACTCGGCGAGGTCCTCCGGGCTGATCTTGCCGATGGGCCGAATCTTCGGAGGATTGGACAGATACAACCCGGACGGCTTGTCGTAACCGGGTTCGGAGACGACCCTGCCGTCATGCGTCAGGGTGGGGGAATCGCAAAACCCCACGAGGTGATCGAACGGCCACTCGCCCGCCCGGGCCAACAGCGTCTTGGCGATCTTCGACGGCGCATCCGTCTTGCGCCATTCCCCGGACCGACCGTCGAACCGCTTGAAATTGACCAGCCGGGTCATCGTGTCCACCAGCCACTCCGGGCTGATATCCAGCAACACGCCCGATCCGGTCGGTCGCTCCACGCCGGGAGAGGCACCTTCCCAGCGCCCGACCCGCACCAGGCGGTTCCCGTGCTGGTAGACCTCCGCCCCGCCCTCCATCAAATAGGCAGCAGCATCGTCCGTATTCTGCGGCAGGCGCCCGTTCTCGATCTCCACGACCGGCCGAGGATCATGGTCTGTTCCGCCCACCACCTTCAATTTCGGCCGCCCTGCAGGCGGTTCCGATGTCGACCCCGCTTCAGGCGGGGGGGGGGGGGGAACGACCTCCTCGTGACGACCGGACGGCCTGGCGGATCGATCCCGCCAGCCCAGCGCAGCCGGATCAACCCCCAGCCGATCGCACAACCACACCGCCGCATCCGCAGCCTTCGCCGCGTTGCCCCACTCCAGAACGATATCGATCGGCGTCTTGCCCAGCTCCTCGCCGAAATCCATGATGCCCTCGGGCACCAAGCTGATATCCTCCTCGAGCGCACGGCCCAACGCCTTGGAGCTCACCCGGAACCCCGCGTGATACGGCACCGCCGCCGGAAACACCGCCGGCACCCACGCCTGCAGATTCCCCAGCGCCTTCGCGTTCACCTTCGCGAAGAAGCTCCCGTCCGGCACGCTCGCATCCCCGCGTACCGCAGCCATGCGCGGCGCGTCCGGCTCCACGGTGACCAGCGCAGCCAGCCACTCGGGAGCAGGCGCGGCCTTCGCACCGTCGACCGACGCCCACTCATACGCCCGGCCGTCCAACATGATCGACCCGGCCAAAATCACATAACCGCCATCCCCGCGCACATCCAGGTCCGGGGTCACCATCTGCCCGTTCGGGGCACGCTCGAACGGCACCTCCGGATACGCGCCGTCGCCCCACGTCTCGTGACCGATCCCGAGTCGAGAGCCCTTATTCGGTATCCGCCGACCGTCCCGAGGGTGCACAAAGAAGAAGTGCCGACCGCCCGATGCCGTCCGACACACCAGCGTCTCGGGCAACGGACCGAACGTCTCCGTCAGCAACGCCAGCGACTCCGCACCGCGTTGACCCGGCTTCACGTCCACATCCAACACCCAGACACCCGTTTTCGCCCCCGTCGGCATCCCGACGATGGCCGACGGATACCGGCTCCACCATTCCCTGATCTGCTTGGCGTCCGTCGTCGCGTCCAGGAAGCCGCGCCCGCCCGCCTCTTTCGAGATCGCCGGATGCTTCGTCTTCGCCGAGCACGGAAACACCGGTCGTCCCGAAGCGGCATGCGCAAGCGCAACCTGCAAATTCGGCGGGTCCGTCGGCGTGTCTTCGCGAGGATGCGTCATCCCGTTCATCCAGCCCCGTCCTCGGCCCGCGACCGCAAGCGCCGCAGATGCCCCATCCACTCATCCAACAGCCGAGCGGCTCCGCGGGCCTCCTCCGCGCGATTGATCAGGTGCGCAGCATCGCAGCCCCCGCCGTGGTCCCGATCGGCCTCGGTGCCCAGCTCGTCCATCACGTCGGCCAGATCCGACAGAGCGTAGCGCGCCTCCTGCGCCATCCGCAGCGCCCACTGCAGTCGCGACGGGCTCATGCCGCCACCTCCCGCGTCCTGCGTCCGGCCAAGCCCAGCGCGTGATACAGCTCCCCGCGCAGCATCTGCACGCTGCCCCGGTTGATCGCAAGCGTGTCGCGCGCATCCACCGTCACGCCCTGCTCCGAATTGTGATCCCGCCGGAACCGCACCCCCTCGCGCCGCAGATGCACCACCAGCCCGCCGAGCTCCCGCACCAGCGCGGCCTCCGGCTCGAACCGCACGTCGTCGATCACCACCGACAGACCCTGCTCGCCCGCATCGATCGCCCGCGCCCGCACCGAGCGCACGAACGCATCCGGGTCGATCGCCTTGACCATATCCCCCAGCGCCCGCAACGTCTGTCGCGGCGAGAGCGCGTGCTGCAGCGTGCTCAACGTCGCCGACCGTTGAAGATCACCCCCCACCGCCTCGCCGACCGACCGGTGCGTCAGCTCCCGCGCGTGCTCGATCAACACATCCTCCATCCGCCCCCAGCTCAGCGGCGAGGCACCGCACACCACCTCCTTGCCCGGCCCCACCAAGTCCAGCAGCGACCACTCCGGATGCAGCGCCAACGCCATCGCCCGCAGCGGATCCGCGAACGCCAGCAACCGCCACCCGCCCTCCGCCGCCAGCAACGCCGCCGCAGTGCTCTTGCCCACGCCTGCCGGCCCCGCAAACCCCACCACCCGCGGGCTCACGACCCACCCCCGGTCGCCAGATCGCAGATCGCCTGCAGGCGGACCGCCACCAA
>JAGYLW010000041.1 GCA_018400915.1 Fidelibacterota bacterium | reverse complement strand
TCGATGCCGGTAAACTCCCCGTCGTCAACCTTGTAATACACCGTTGCCGTATCGATGCCGCGGGTGGTAAATGCGCGAATGGACACGGTCACATCATGCGTGGATTCGGGGACGTTTGCCGGACGGCGCCCGGCTTCCAGCAGCATCACCGGACCTTCTCCCACGACAATGTCGTCCTGATACAAAGGGTTGATATTGTAGGTGGATGAATCCTCGTAGGATCCATGATGGTGATAGACCCAGCCGGTAACGGATTCAAGGACAGTACCTGTGGGTGCCCGCATAAAGTCATTGCCGGCGCGGGCCGCGAGGCTGTCCGAATCATAGCCGATCAGGCAGGAACCGCTGCCGTCATCCACTTCAAAAATGTAGAACTCACGGTCATTGTCGATAATAAAGGCGTCTTCGATCTTCACAAAGCTATTTCCCCACTGTTCTGCGGTGACAGGATGCCGCATGTCGGCGGTCGGGATCCGCGCCGTATCCGGCATTGCTTCGACGGGGACAGTCCCGGTGAGCTGTATGTCGCCCACCAGAAAGAATTCCGTCATGTTGGAATTGCCTCTTGTGAACTCATCGACATAGCCGGACATTTCGATCACGTCGCCGGCTAAAAGGTCCGGATATACGGCGGCATCGGCATTGTAGGAAAGGATCGCACTCCAGGGGCCGCTGTGTTCGTCCGCCAGGATGAACTTGATGCCGTCGCCGGCATAAGAGATACCGGTCGGCATGGTGACGATGCCTTTCACATTAAGTGTTGTGTCAATGCCGTCAAAGTAGGATTTATCGGATTCGTAATCCTGAGGGGTCTTCAGAAGGTCCGAATAGCGTACCTGCTGAATGCGCTGGATGCGGGTGTAGATCTTGCTTTCTCCCGTTTTATAGCCTCCCACGATATCCCACGCGAGCCGCGGCCTGATCTTGTATATGCTGTTGTCATCATGCAGCAGTCCGGTCACGGAGAGGCAGTCTTCATATTCTTCGGGCCAGAAATAGTAGGGCGCGTTGCTTTCGTCGTCGACAAAGACCTCGCCGCTGCCGTCGTCAACGCCCCATTCGCCGCCGTTGGTATCGGGGGTGCTGATGACGACATCTTCCACGCGGACCAGACAGCCTTCGTATTTTTCCTGGTTCAGCGAGTCCGTCGGTACCGTGATCGGCGGATAGCATCCGACCGTGTCCGCTTCCACGACCAGGGAGCTGACGTCCGAGATCCGTGTAAGCTTGTTGTATTCTTCTACGGTGCCCGTGACCGTCACGGAATCGCCTTCTGCGACGATCACGGATTCCCCGACAAGCTCGCTGACATGGGAATCGAGATAAACGAGGATGCCGCTCCATGCCTCCGGTGCATCCTGGATGTACATGGTGTTGCCGCCGAAGGCATAAGGCTCGCCGGTGACAATGCCCGATACGGTGACGGTCTGGCCGTTCAGCGGCGAATCACCGCTTGCATCGGCCGTGTACTGGATGTCCCGTATCGTCGTGCCGAACGCGGCAAGCGCGAACAGGAGCGCTGAAATAAGGATCACACTTTTCTTCATAATACTGATCTCCTAATCGTTATTTAATGACCAGAAAACGTCCGGTCTTTACATGGCCGGTCGTTTTGTTTTCCACAGCGAACAGGTACATGCCGGTGGCCAGGGCCTGGTCGTGGTCCGTAATAAGGTCCCAGGCATGTTCGCCGCCGGCATAGACCGCATCGGCGCTCAGCCCCTCCTGCAGCCTCCGTGTCCCGCCGCCGGCATAGGTGTTCCCCTGATGTTCGATGGTTTTTATCAGTTCCCCGGAAAGGGTGAAAACACGGATGGTCGCTGCTTCCGGCAGGCCGGTGAACCAGAGCATGCGGTCGCGTACCCCCGAACCGTCCCAGAGGGCATTGACCCGGTAGGGATTGGGATAGACGCCGACTTTCAGGCTGTCGGCTTCCGCAGGTTGCCGGCCGGTGATGACGGGTGTCCGGTTCTCGAGTTTGCTGGATTCCAGGGACTCGAGCCCCGTTCCGGGATCACCGCGGTCGTAGGAGGTGACGGAGAAGATGTTCTTGTCCGGCCAGCCGTTGAGGAGGTTGCGGTTCTCGAATTTATAATGGAAGGTGTCCTGCCCGAATATTTCAAAGGAGGGATCCCCGGACGCATCCCTGATGCGGATATAATCCAGACCGGTATTGTAGCCGATCTCATTATCCAGGTCAAAGGTCGCCAGCAGGGACCATTCTTCCTCCAGTCCGGAGGTTTTCCTGCGGGCATAGATCTTGTAGCCTTCAAAGTCCTTTTCACGGCTGATGGGGTCTTCAAAGGATTCCGGCATGTCGTTCCAGTAAAGCGTCACTTTCCCTCTTTCCGGGACCACATGCAGTCTGGGAGAGGGTGGCGGCGCGGGAAGGATATAACGGTCCAGCACGCCGTTGCCGTTCTGGTCCTCGCCCTCATCCAGCTTGCCGTTGCCGTTGTTGTCTTCGCCGTTATAGGCTTTCTGGGCCCAGTCGGCGTTGACCTGAAGCAATTTGCGGCGCGCGGAGCTTTCTTCCTCATTATTATTCGCCCAGCGGGCGGTGACCACGGCATAGGCCACATCGACGGATGCTCCCGGCGGAAGTTCCCAGGAAGTGCTGTCGGGAGCGGCAGGGGCGGAGCCGAAAGGTCCCGCACCGATCAGCAGCATCCAGCTTGCGGAGGTGGACGGATACCCGTCGTCGGTATAGCCCTCTTCGCCGGGGTGCAGGGGAACGGAGTGGCTCAGCTTCTCATAGCGCTCCGCATCGGTAAGCGGAAGGTAATATTCCGGGTATGCCAGATTGGAGGCCGTATTCCACATCCACTGGTTGTAATGGCTGTCCCAGTATTTCCGCGGTACCGGCTCGGAACCCAGGCAGGTAAAGCCCACATAGCTCTGGGCATAGCCGTTGTCGCCGTCGGCGTCGTACTGATAGGCGATATCCCGGTCAATACCCGGAAGATCATCATCGGGCACCGGATCATAAACCGATGCGTCAAAGGCATTGAGGTTATCATACCAGCTCCAGCCGCCCCCGGGTTCGTAAATACTGGTATAATTCATATTCCCGATGGAGGCGTCCGCCCAGATGCCGACATACACGTCTTCAATAGTGGAAGAACCGGTATTGGTAATGTGATAGTTCAGGATTACGAACGCCTCGGTGAAACTGTAGTTCCAGGCATAGCTTTCCAGGTCGACCTGGATGTGCAGGGGCCGGTGATTGACCACGCCGCTTTCGTCGTGGAAGGTGGCCATAAGATCCTGATGGGAAACCGCATGAGGCGAATAGACCGGGCTGGTGGGGATCGAGGAGCGTTCCGAGACAGAGTCACCGTTGTCCGTGAATTCAAAACCTTCGGAGCCGTAATCGAAAACCCCGTCGACGACCGCGGTGCTGACGCGTTTCTCCCCGTTTACGATGCCGCCGACCCAGAGGCCGCCGTAGGACATATGCTCGACCTGTTCCCGGATGTTGTCCGGATACTGCTTGTACATGCAGCTGGGCTGGTCGGGATTGTTGTACCCTTCGCCCAGCAGGCCGAAATTCGTGACCGTCAGGCCCAGCTGACCGACGCTTGTGTAATGCACGTAATCGGCAACGGAAGCGGACGTTTTTTGCAAAGGCCGGGGATAGCGCTGGCTTGCCGGTAAAACAGCCACCAATACACACACGCCGATGAAGAGAATACGCGCAAAATATTTCACTTTAAGCCTCTGATTCCAGGATATAAAGATAATAGTGTTTGAAAGCAAAGTCAAAATAAAAACGGGAATTTGATACTATATATTGTATCGTTGCCTGTCCTCCCACCACAAGATATGTAAAAACAGGGATCCCGGCCGCAGCGGAGGATGCCGCTGATCTTCAGGGCGTTCCCGGCCTGTCGGACAATCGGAGCCGTGGATCTGCAGCCGGCCGTCTTGCCGGGACCTTTCTTCCGGGAACGCTTCACTATTTTCCCCCGGATCCCCGCAAAGATCCCTGCCACGGGACCGCCGCCAAAATTTTCCAAAAAATCGTTCCGAACACACTTCCATTACATTATATTTTAGCGCGGAGATGCAGACCGCATGGTCTGTTCAGGTAAAGGGTTAAATTTAAAGGACATTCGTCATGTTAAAAGCCATTTCGCCTCTCGACGGACGTTACGGTCAGCGGGTAGGGAAGCTCGGTGATTATTTCTCGGAATATGCATTGATGGGGGCGAGAGTGTGGGTTGAACTTCAGTATCTGCCGGCCCTGGACAAGACAGGTGTCTTTCCCTCCCTGAACAAACGCGAGATCAAACGGATCGAATCTTTATCACAGTCTTTCGGTAAAGAGGATTATCATAAGATAAAAGCCATCGAAGCGGAGCTGAACCACGATGTCAAGGCCTGCGAGGTCTTTCTGGGCGATGCGCTGAAACTGCGTTATCCCAACATGATCCATTTCGGCCTGACCTCGGAGGACATCAACAATATTGCCCACACCCTGCTGATAAAGAAATACCGTGACGAGGAACAGCTGCCGCAGGTCCGGGAACTGCTGCTTTTTCTTGCGGAAAGGATCCGGGAATGGAAGGCCCTGCCCTTTCCTTCACGCACACACGGACAGATGGCCTCGCCGACAACGGCGGGAAAGGAAATGGCGGTCTTCGCCTCCCGCCTCCTGCGTCAGTTCAAGGCCCTCAGGGCTCTGCGTTTCCGCGGGAAGTGCAACGGGGCCACCGGGAATTATTCCGCACTGGCGGTGGCGGCTCCGGGGACCGACTGGATAAAGTTCTCAAAGGATTTTCTGAAAGCGCTTGATCTGGAGATGAATCCGGCCACCACACAGATCGAGGATCATGATACCTGGGCGGAATATTTTTCCCTGACGGCAAGGATCAACAATATCCTGCTTGATATGAACACGGATATCTGGACGGGCCTCATGCTGGGATACTTCCGGCAGAAGCCATCGAAAAATGAAGTGGGTTCATCCACCATGCCGCACAAGGTCAACCCCATCAATTTTGAGAACAGCGAGGGGAATATCGGTATTTCAAACGTTCTGCTGCATCATTTTTCCGAGAAACTGACACGTTCGCGCCTGCAGCGCGACCTCTCGGACAGTACGGTCGAGAGAAATTTCGGCGTGGCGCTGGGGCATGCCTTCCTTGCGGCCGAAGAGAGCCGGCGCGGCCTGGAGAAGATCACGGTGAACACCGAATACTGTGAAAAAGCACTGCATGCTTATCCGGAGCTGCTGGCCGAGCCGATCCAGACGATCCTGCGCCGGGAGCATTTTGAGAATCCCTACGACATGCTGAAGAACCTGACCCGGGGGCAGTCCATGAGCATTGCCCAGCTGAATAAATTCATCAATGCCCTGAAAGTCTCCGACGGGGTGCGGAAAGAACTGACGGAACTCCGGACCCATACCTACACGGGGCTGGCGGAAAAAATATGCAACGAGGTGTTGCGGGAGATCAGTAAGATATGACGGCGGAAACAACTCTCAATATTGCCGTGATCGGATCGGGCGGACGCGAACATGCGTTAGTCTGGAAGCTGCGGCAGTCCGCGAAGGCCGGAAGGATCTATGTGCTCCCCGGGAACGGGGGCACTCCCGGCAATATGAATGTGGATGCCGGCGATGTTGAGGCCCTTGAACGCTTCTGCAGGGAAAAGGACATCTCGCTGATCATCGTCGGTCCGGAGATTCCCCTGGCGAACGGGATCGTCGATGCCTTTAACCACAGTGATATCCGGGTCTTCGGACCGGACCGGGAAGCGGCAAAGTTGGAAAGCTCAAAGATACGGGCGAAAAAATTCATGAAAAAATACGGTGTTGCCACCGCCCCGTTCCGGGCCTTTTCCGGAGAGGAGGACCCTTCGGGATATCTTGATAAAGCAAACGGCAATGTCGTGATCAAATACGACGGTCTGGCGGCCGGGAAGGGCGTCTATGTCTGCAGTTCCGTCCCGGAAGCGCGCAGTGCCCTGCGCGACATCCGTGAAAAGTACGGGGAGAACGCGGAATACCTTATTGAAAACAAGCTGCGCGGTGAAGAACTCTCGGTGATCGGGGTGACGGACGGAAAGAGCATCAACTGTTTCCTGCCCTCGCAGGACCATAAGGCCGCCTATGAGGGTGACAGGGGACCCAACACCGGCGGGATGGGCGCCTACAGCCCCGCGCCGGCCGCAACGGAAAGCGTATTGAACGCCATCGACGAAACGATCATCCTGCCGACACTGAACGGCATCGGAAAAGAGGGTCTTCGCTACCGGGGCGTTCTGTACTTCGGTATCATGCTGACGGAAGAAGGCCCCCGGCTGCTTGAATACAACGTGCGTTTCGGCGATCCGGAAACGGAGGTCATTCTCCCCGCGCTGAAAAGCGATCTGCTGGAGATGATACTGTCGGTATTCGACGGAACGGCGGGAGAAAAGGAAGCGGAATTTTCCGACGAATACGTTGCTGATGTGGTACTGACGTCCGGCGGATATCCCGGCGCCTATGAAAAAGGCAAGGTGATCTCCGGGCTGGATAAGCTTTCACCGGGGACCCTTTGCTTTCATGCGGGAACGCGGCGGGAAGACGGAACACTGCTTACCGCGGGCGGCAGAGTGCTGAACATCGTGTGCCGCCACCGTGACCTCCGGAAAGCGGTGGAGAACTGCTACCGGGAAATTGCGAAGATTACCTTCGACAACATGGCGTTTCGCAGGGACATTGCCCACAGGGCCTTCGAAAGGAGAGGAGGAAAACGATGAAAAAATACCTGCTGCTCTTTTCCGTTGTGCTTTTTGCCCTGGGACTCGGCGGCTGTATCGAATACCGGGAAGAGATCACACTGAACGATGACGCTTCCGGGACCCTGATGTTCGAGATCGGGCTTCCCGAGCACACCAGCATCGACGAAGAAGAGATCTCAGAGCTGAGCATTGTGTCGCTCTGCGATTCCGTGGAAGGCGTGAACGTCACCGGCAGCAGTACCTTCATGGTCGACAATATCACCTGGATACATGTGGATGCCGAATTCGAAGATATCACCTTCCTGAATGAGATCCGGAATGAATGGTTCGGCAGGATAAGCCTGCAGGAGGATGAGAACGGCGATCTTGTCTATCACCGCGTCATTACCATGAGCGACACGGCGGTCGACGTTTCGCAGAGCAAATTCGGTTCCATGCTGAAATATGCCTTTCTGGGCCAGTATCCCTGGATCTATACCGTCCATTTTCCCACGGAGCTGCTTTCGTCCAATGCCCCCCTCATGCGTACGGACACGATCAGCAATACCGTTATCTGGGAATACAACCTGGCGTCACTCATCAATGAAGAGAAGGTGATGGACGCAAGATACCGGCGGCCGGCAGGGATCCGACATTTTCTGAAGAAAATCTTTAAGCGATAAAAGCCATGAAAAAGAACATTGCGATCTTTATCTCAGGACGCGGAAGTAACATGGAGGCAATTGCAGAACAGACGCGGAACGGGATCCTGCGCGACGTATGCAACGTGGCGGTGGTTTTTTCAAACCGTCCGTCCGCGGAGGGGCTGAAAACCGCCGGGGCGTTCGGGGTCCCGACAGAATGCATCCCTTCCGCAGGAAAGGAACGGGAAGCCTTCGACCGGGAGGTGCTCGAACGGATGAAATTCTACCGGCCGGATTATATTGTCCTGGCGGGATACATGCGCCTGCTGAGCCCCCGCTTTGTCCGGGCCTACCGGCGGCGCATTATCAACATTCATCCGGCGGACAGCCGTTTCTACCAGGGACTTGAAGGGTATGCCTGGGCATTCCGGGAAAACCTTCCCCGCACCTGCATCACCGTGCACTATGTGGATGAAGGCATGGATACCGGCGAGATCATTGAACAGCGGGAACTGGATATCCGCGGAATGGAAAGCCTTGAGGAGGTGGAACGCGCGGGCCTCGCGCTGGAGCACCGGATGTACAGCGAGGTATTGAAGAAAGTGATCGAAAGGGACAGCAAGAACGTTTAAAACGGTAACGGGGAACGATAAAGGAGAGAAAATACAATGTGTGGAATACTGGGGATAAGCGGATTTGAGGATATTTCACCCGAGCTGGTGAGCGGTCTGGTCGCCATCCAGCACCGCGGACAGGATTCCGCCGGCGTGCTGACCTACCGTGACGGGCGCTTCCGTTCGCACAAGGGCACGGGACACGTGTCCCAGGCCTTCCGCAAGGTGGATATTTCAAAACTCGCCGGGAATATCGGCCTGGGGCATGTGCGATACGCCACCATCGGCTCGACGGAAGCGATCGACGCTCAGCCTTTTGCCGTGAACTATCCCTTCGGGATCGCGATGGTGCACAACGGCAACGTGATCAATTTCGTGAAGCTGCGGGAAGTGCTGAACGACCAGTATCACCGCATGGTGGAAACGTCCAACGACGTTGAACTGCTGCTTTATACCTTTGCGACCTATCTGCAGGAAAAAGACCTTGGAAATCTCAGCAAGGAAGACATCTACGAATCGGTTGAATTCGTTCAGAAACATGTGAAAGGCGCTTATTCCTGTATTACCTATATCAAGGGAAAGGGATTTCTTGCCTTTACCGATCCGTACGGGATCCGTCCCCTGATCATGGGGAAAAAGGAGACCGAAAAGGGCACGCAGTATATCTTTACGTCGGAAACGGTGGTCTTTGACTACCTGGGTTACGAATACGTGAGGGACCTCGAAGCCGGCGAGGCGGTATTCATCGATACGGAGAACCGTGTCCACTCCCGGATACTGAAACGGGAGAGGCCTTCCTTCTGCGTTTTTGAGTATATCTATTTTGCACGGGAAGATTCCGTGTTCCGTCAGCGCCTGGTCGCCAGTGAACGGGTGCGGATGGGGAAGGCACTGGAAAAACGCCTGCAGGAAGCGGGGGTGTATCCGGATATCATTATCGACGTCCCCAATTCCGCGTATTTCTTTGCATCGGGGCTGGCGGAAAAACTGCAGGTGCCTTACCGGCGCGGCCTGGCAAAGAACCGCTTTGTCGGCCGAAGTTTCATCACGGCGAATGCCGAACTGCGCAAACATGTGGTGCGGCAGAAACTCAACCCCATCCGGGATATCGTCTCGGGACGGAAGATCGCGGTGGTCGATGATTCCATCGTTCGCGGCACCACTTCACGGCATATCGTGAACATGCTGAAGGAAGACGGGGCAAAGGAAGTCTATTTCGTTTCCGCCTCGCCGCCGGTGAAATATCCCTGCATCTACGGGATCGACATGTCCGTCAAAAAGGAGCTGATCGCCGCAAACAACACCACGGAGGAGATCGCCGGAAAGCTGAATTGCGAGAAAGTGATCTATCAGACCGTGGAAGGGTTGCGGGATTTGTACAGGGATCTTCCCATCTGCGACGCCTGTTTTTCCGGCGACTATCCGACCGGGATCACCCAGGAGATCCTGGACCAGATCGAAGATGAAAAGTTAAAATCCAACAGGATGTAATTTTCCGGAAATCTCTCGAAAGGAGTATGATATGCCGAAGCAAAAGATCAGGATGACCGCGTTGACCTACGATGACGTGCTTATCGTTCCGGCCCGCAGCGGGGTCCTGCCGAGCGAAGTGTCCACGAAAACATTTCTGACAAATGATATTCAGCTGAATATTCCCTTCGTCACGGCGGCGATGGATACGGTGACGGAAGCGCAGATGGCGATCGCCATCGCCCAGGAAGGCGGGCTCGGGTTTATCCATAAGAATATGAGCATCGAACGTCAGGCGGCGGAAGTGGACAAGGTCAAACGCTCCGAAAGCGGCATGATCATCAATCCCATCACCATTGAGGCCGACAAGCCCATCGGAGAAGCCCTGGCCCTGATGGCGCGTTATTCGATATCCGGCGTTCCTGTCGTGGAAGACGGAAAGCTGAAAGGCATTATTACCAACCGTGACCTGCGTTTTGTCACCCCGGAGGACCAGAAGGCCAAGGTTTCGGAATACATGACCGCGAAAAACCTGGTGACCGCCCCGATGGGAACCACCCTCGAGGAGGCGGTCAAACCCCTGCAGAAACACCGGATCGAGAAGCTCCCCGTGGTGGATGAGGAGGGATATCTGAAAGGACTGATCACAATAAAGGATATCCGGAAAAAAATGAAATATCCTTTCGCGGTCAAGGATGATGTGGGACGTCTCCGTGTCGGCGCCGCCGTCGGCGTATCCGGCGATTACATGGAGCGCGTGACGGCCCTGGTGGAAAAGCACGTGGATGTCATTACCGTTGATACGGCGCACGGTCACACGGAAATAGTGATGAATGCCGTGAAGGCCATTAAAAAGGCCTTTCCCGGGCTTCCGCTGGTGGCGGGAAATGTGGCGACCTACGAAGCCACCCGGGACCTTGCGGCGATCGGAGTCGACTGCGTTAAGGTCGGTATCGGCCCCGGTTCGATCTGTACGACGCGCGTGGTGGCGGGCGTCGGGGTGCCCCAGCTGACGGCCGTGATGGAATGTTCGCGCGCCGCAAGGGAAGCGGGGATCCCCATTATCGCCGACGGCGGGATCAAGTATTCCGGAGATGCCGTAAAGGCCCTGGCCGCAGGCGCTTCGGTGGTCATGATCGGCTCCATGTTCGGCGGCACCAAGGAGTCGCCCGGCGAAGTGGAGCTCTATCAGGGCAGGCGCTTCAAGGTTTACCGCGGTATGGGCTCCCTGTCCGCCATGAAGCAGGGGAGCAGCGACCGCTATTTCCAGGATGAAAAGACCCACAGCGGCAAGTACGTACCCGAAGGGATCGAAGGCCGCGTGCATTACAAAGGCGAGCTGGCGGACGTCGTCTTTCAGCTGGTCGGCGGGCTGCAGAGCGGCATGGGCTATGCCGGCTGCCATTCCGTGAAAGCAATGAACGACAAGGCCCAGTTCGTGCAGATCACCAACGCGGGTTTGCGGGAAAGCCATGTGCATGATGTGCTCATCACCAAGGAAGCCCCGAATTACTGGGTGGAGGAAAAGTAGGAGGACGTTGAGTTGTTGAGTTGTTGAGTCGTTGAGCCGAAGGGAAACATTAGCCGTCATCCTGAACAACTATAAGCCTGTCATCCTGTCCGTCAGCTGACGGATCAGGATCCCCAACATTTGACGACTGAGAGACGGAGAGAAACATTGCACAGGTACCTTACAGCCCTGAGCTTGTCGAAGGGCTGAATATAAGTAGCCCGGCATGAAATGCCGGGACTGCGAAATGCCGTTCATACCCCACAACCCCGAGGACGTCGAGGGGTTGAATGTTGATAGCCCGGAGCGGAACGCCGGGACTACGATACCTCTGACAATGCTTAAACCGGATGAACAAAATGACGAATGGAACAACATGAACGCAGCAATCCCCGATATCCGGAAGGGTCCGTGACACGGGTTTTGTTACATACCTGCTGTGCGGTATGCGCGGCCGCCTGTACGGAACGCCTCCGTCGGGAAGGTCTGGAGCCGGTGCTGTTTTTCTCCAATTCCAACATCTACCCCCGCGAGGAGTATGAAAGGCGGCTTGCGGCGACAGAAAAACTGGCAGAACTGCAGGGCCTGGAACTGGTTGTGGATGACTACGATCACGAGGCCTGGCGGGAAGCGGTAAAGGGACTTGAGCGGGAACCCGAAAAAGGGGCGCGTTGTGCGGTCTGTTTTGATTACAGTTTTTCCCGGACCTCCGCCTACGCCCGCCGGCACGGTTTCGATCACTTCACCTCGACGCTGAGCGTCAGCCCGCACAAGGTCAGCCGAATGATATTCGACGCCGGTAAAAAGTATCCCGGCTTCCGGGAAGAGGATTTCAAGAAAAGGGATGGCTTTAAGCGAAGTCAGGAACTGAGCCGCGAGCTTGAGCTCTACCATCAGGATTACTGCGGCTGTGAATTCAGCCTGAACGAGGCGAACGAAAGGAAAAAAAGGAAATAAGGCATGCAATACGATACTATTCTCATTCTCGATTTCGGTTCCCAGTACACCCAGCTGATCGCGCGCCGCATCCGCGAGTCGAGGGTCTACTGTGAGATCCATCCTTTTGATATCGGACTTGACAAGATCCGGGAACTGGCCCCGAAGGGCATCATCCTTTCGGGAGGTCCCTCGAGCGTTTACGACGGTAACGCACCCGTTCCGGACGAAGGCATTTACACCCTGGGGATACCGGTACTGGGGATCTGTTACGGCCTTCAGCTGATCAGCCTGCACTTCCGGGGAAAGGTCGCCCGTGCACGGCAGCGCGAGTACGGACGCTCGGAGCTCCGCATCGATGACGCTTCGGACCTTTTCAGCGGCATTGATACCGGACATCCCCTTCAGGTATGGATGAGCCACGGCGACCGGGTCGAAGTACTGCCGGAGGATTTCCGGGTGATCGCACATACGGATAACGCCCCGGTCGCAGCCATCAAACATACGAAAATACCTGTTTACGCCATTCAGTTTCATCCGGAAGTGGCGCATACCGAACAGGGCAACACGGTCCTGGCGAATTACGCTGTGGATATCTGCGGTTGCAGGCAGGACTGGACACCCGCGAATTTTGTAGAGACGGAGATCGCGAAGATCCGGGAGCAGGTGGGGGATCG
>JAGYLW010000040.1 GCA_018400915.1 Fidelibacterota bacterium | reverse complement strand
TGTCGAGGGGCGGAAGACGTTGATTCGTTAATTTGTTAATCTGTTAATTTGTTGTTGAGACGTTGAGTCGTTGAGACGAAAAGACGAAAGAACAGAGAGACCACGTCATCCTGAACTGGTTTCGGGATCCCCAATATCTGATGACCGAGAGACGAAGGGACGAAGCGCGATGCAATGTACAACGTCATCCTGAACTCGTTTCAGGATCCCCAAAATCTGACGACTGAGTCCCGTTTAGCGTTTAGAAAACATGAATACCTTGCAGCCCCGAGCTTGTCGAGGGGCTGAACATGAATAGCCCGGCGCGAAACGCCGGGACTGCGTGATGACATCTAATATCCCACAACCCCGACCTTGTGGAGGGGTTGAATATTGCCCGAGATTTGGGGGCTGTATTTCTTTTGTTTCTTTTCTTTGGATCCCGAAAAGATTCGGGACAGGCTAAACAAAGAAAAGAAAGTAGTATGAGCATTTAGAGACCAGAATTCAGGCATATTCAGGAGACAGGACCGTTTCCCAGAACGCTTTGCAGGCATTCCGGAAACCGGTCTCATCCCCGTTGTTCTCAATGACATGATCCGCCAGCCTGCGTTTTTCGGATTCGGGCATTTGCAGGGCCATTCTTTTCCTTATGTCTTCTTCGCTCAGTACGCCCCGGGAACGCGCGCGCCGGAAACGTACGGCTTCATCCGCCGTTACCAGCAGCGTAAGGTCAAAAACATCCTCGAAACCCGCTTCGAACAATAAGGCCGCTTCCACGATAATAACGCCTTTCAGCGGCCGGCAGGCCTCCAGGTATTTTTTCAGCTGTGCTTTCAGCCCCGGATGTATCAGACGGTTCAGGCGATCCTGGTCTTTCCGGGAACGAAAGGCCCTTTCTGCCAGAATGCCGGTCTGCAGCTTGCCCCCGTCATAACAATCCTCGCCGAATATTTCCTTTACCTTTGCGACCAGGGCCGGGTCGGACTGCAACATGTTCTTGGCAATATCATCGGCATCCAGGGTGTTGGCACCCTGTTCATAAAAGCACTTCAGAGCGGTGGATTTTCCCGAACCCAGACCGCCGGTCAGGCCGACATTCTTCATATTCCGCTTACGTGTTATTTATCTTCGATCTTCTCAAGGTCCTGTACGTCGCCGTCCATAAGATCATGCAGGACATTCGTGAGCTTTTTCAGTCCCTTCTTCTGCGCGGCGCTCAGGTAGTCGCGGATCTCATAGAGAGAGATCATTTCGTTGCTGTCATCTTCAAAATGACAGTTCACCGTTTTGTTAAAAATATCGATCTTCTGAATGTAGCCCTTGCGCTGATCCTTCAGCAGGGGTTCTCCCACCGGAGGATATTTCTGCAGTTCCTCCAGATAAAATCCGTGTTCGTAGAGTAAACAGCATTTCAGTTTTCCGCACTGGCCGCTGAGCTTCACCGGATTCATGGACAGGCTCTGATCCTTTGCCACCTGGGTGCTCACCGGCTCGAAACTTTCCAGAAAGGCACCGCAGCAAAGCGGCAATCCGCATGGCCCTATCCCGCCCATCCGCTTGACCTCGTCACGCACACCGATCTGCCGCATCTCGATCCGCGTCCGGAACATGCCCGCAAGGATCCGTACCAGTTCACGGAAGTCCACCCGTTCATCCGCGGTATAATAGAAGGAAAGCTTTTTCCGGTCAAGCTGGTACTCTACATCCATGAGCTTCATGACAAGCCCGAGTTCCCGGATCTTTTCCGCCGCTTTCTTAAAGGCCTCCTTCTCGTCCCGCCGGTTCCGCTCCATGGCGGAAAGATCCTCCGTATTTGCTTTCCGGATGATCTCAAAGGAAGCGACCGGGACCCGGGGTGTGAAATCCGTGGTGATCGCCGTTACCAGCCCGATATCCTGTCCCTTGTCGGTCCCGACGATAAGGCGGTCGCCTTTCTGCACGGGAAAATTTTCGGGATTGCGGTAATACTCGCGGCGGTTACCCTTGAATTTCAGTTTGATCAGTGGTTCCTGCAATGTATGTTCAGTCCTTATGGTAAGTCAGGTACGCATCCACGCCCGCTCCGATCGCCGGTGCTTCACGCAGGCGCGATGTTTGAATGATCGACTCGTTAAAAACCCCGTCGCTTATATAATGTTTCTTGAATTTTGCATCCAGGTAAGGAGATTCATTAATGAACTTCGTGATAAATTCAAGGAAAGGTTCATAAAAGACATCTTTCCCTTTTGAGGCCTCGAGAAGATCGCCCAGGCGCTGCCCGATGACAATGCTGTCCAGCAGGGTCCCGCGGTAGGGATGTTTTTCACTGAGGTCCGCGCGGTTGGAATTGACGAACTCAAAGAAATGGTGCCAGCCGTTGTAAAAGGTCACGATGCGCTCGAAAAGGAGTTTTGCAATATTATAGCTCACATCGTTGAATGTACGGCGGGCTGCGCTGTCCTCTCCGTAAAGTTCCATGATCTGCGGGGGATATACCTTTTTCTTGTTGAGTTCCGTGACGGGAATATCGGCAAATTCACCGTATATCGCCTGTATTCCCTTTGAAGAAGCGTAGCGTTCCATGGACTTCCCTTCGCTGTTCTTCATTTCCCAGGATTTGGCGATCCAGCTCTTTGCCTTGTCGAAAGGCAGCAGCTCTCCGCTGAGCTTCATGGCATCCGCTACGCCGGTACCGCCTCCGAGGTAGTATGCATTTCCCACATCGCGGAACAGGCCGTTCTTGCTGTATTCTTCTCCGATGCCGCAATAATCGGCATCGCTGCCGAGATGATGAATAGGCTTTTCCATGGTGATGCCGGCTGCCTCGACGCGTTCCTCTATCACCTTGCAGTATTCGGGCATCCGGGGACCGTTCGCAAGGGCGACGATACCGCGTTTATCCTTCGACTTCAGGCCGGGCATGCCGATTCCCACCAGAACGCGTTCCGCGCCGACCCTTTTTGCAAGTTCAACGATCACATCCGCGGCGGCGTACATGTAGGATTTCCCGTGCAGTTTTTCTTCCACCGTCAGATCGATCTCCCCTTCGTTCATTTCCCCCAGCTGGAGCTGGATGTTCACGGGCTTGAACGAAGGCATGAACTCTTCATATTCGCGGTACTCTTTAATAACATTAATATCGCCCAGTAAAAAAGTTTTATCTTTGTTGACCTCCGTTGTCCATCCGCTGACCTTTGTCGCGCCCCCGTCGATCCCGACTAATAGTGTTTCCGACATATTTTCTCCTTCAGTTCACCATTTATGATTAAAAATTTGCTCTGTTTTCGAAATGAAGTTACAACGTTTTCCTTCGAAAAGCAACGCAAGAGCTTCTCCCGCTGAAAATTGAGATACTCCCCGGATCCATGCAGAAAGGCCGTATCATTGCTGTATGCATTGCCGGCAGGGATGCTCCCGCATGAAACGTTCGTCCGGCGGACCTGCGGCCGCAATCCGCGGATGAGACAAAAAAAAGACCCGCCGGGGAAGGGCGGGTCTTTTTCTCTGGTATGTGATACTGTTCTTTACTTCTTCCTGTTAAAGGCCTGGCGGCGCAGGATGGTTTCCTTCCGCATCCAGTCCTTGGCATTGTCGTTTCGGTCGATCGTGTGCTGATCGATCGCATGGTCCGTACCGCCGGCATGGCGGACGACCTTGTAGATCGGGTCCCAGACCCTTCCGATCCTGTATTGCTCGGATATTTTGAGGACCAGTTCGTAATCCTCACCGTAATTCCGTGCATACGGGTCATCGTTGATGCTGAAGAAACCGACATTCTTGATCACTTCGATCCGTGCGGAGCGCGGAGCGCCGGCGCCGTTAATGCGGAGCAGATTGTTGCGGCCGTTATCGTCGGTCCATTCGCCGTGCGTGACCACCGGCATATCCTCGACGCGCGAGATACTGCCGTCGGCATGTTTTTCCCAGACTTCGTAAGAACCGATGACCATGCCGATCTCCGGATCGCTCTTATAGACTTCCAGGAGCTTTTCCACGGCATTCTCAATAAGCTGATCATCGGAATCGAGCTGAACGTAATATTTCCCGCGTGCCATTTTGACGCCGAGGTCCAGGCAGAGACCGATGCTGTTGATATCCAGCACGCAGAGGCGGACATCCGGTTTGCCGGGATCATATTTTTCCCCGCCTTCCATGTACTTCTTCACGACTCCGGCCGTCGGATCCCCGTCACCGCCGTTGACCATGACGATCACTTCAATGTCCTGCACGGTCTGACGCTGCACGCTCTCGATCGCGTGTCCGATGAATTCGGGGCGGTTCCCCACGGGAATGATCACCGACGCCGTAAGCGAGGGTTCGTCCTGATAGGTTTTTTTCTTGGGCACAAAAACCCCCGGCGGCATGTAGGCCCCGATACGTTTCAGGTGTTCGGTGCATACCTTTTCCGCTTCCAGCTGTACTTCCTTGCCGGCTTTCAGATAATCAAAGACATCCGCTTTCTTGCCGGCCGCCACTACGCGGTAGTAAGAACCGCTGTAACGGTTCGCAATGCGGTATAACGTGTATTTTTCCGAGATCCTGAGGCGAAGGTCGTAAAAGCCGTTGTACTTTACGTTCTCGTCAAAATTCCCGACCGCATCCAGGGCGGCCTTGCGGACGAAAAAGACCTTTCCGTAGTCCATGTTGTCGCGCACCCGGCCCAGATGATGGTCCAGAAGATGTATCTCCCTGACTTCTTCGCCGTCTTCCAGCTCATAACTGGTATAAAAAAGGCCTGCGTCCTCATGACGCTCCGCTCCGAGCATAAAACCGTCGATGGCGGCTTTTTTCATCATGACCGGATTTTCGCGGTTGTCGATGATCAGGACCCATTCGCCTTTTGCCAGGGACAATGCCTTGTTCATGTTCTTCGCGAGGTCCTTTTGGCATTCAACCCAGGTGAAATCCAGATCACCGAAAGCCTTTACGGCGCTGCCCTTGTCATCGCCGATAATGAGGGTTTCAATATTGCCATAGGTCTGTGCTTTCAGTCCTTCAAGCTCGGCCTTTACATGTGCTTCCTTAAAAGCCTTTGCTTTGTAATGGTGAAGGATCACGCTGACTTTTACCATGTTTACATCCTTTCTCTATTTTACACTCATGTTTATTCGTCTTCTTTGCCCTGTGTTGAATATAGTCAACAAACGGCAAAAAATAAATATAATTAGCCGATTTCTCCGGAAATTAGAATTTCCCCAGGAAAAGTGCAAGGATCCCGATGAACATAATGATCTTCATGGCGGATGCGGTCTGGTAATAATTGATCTTCCGCCTGAGCTGAAGGAGCTGTATCATCAGAATGATCAGGGGAATGCCCGCACCGGCACAGCCAAGGAAGAAATACCATTTCCCATAGAGTCCCGCGACGTAAGGCACGGGGATGAAGGGCAGAAAGAAGAGGATCAGGATCGCGACAAGCACCCGGGTGGGGTTTTCTCCTATCGTCACCGGCAATGTCCTGCTTTCGTTCGCACCGTCGCCGTCCAGGTCCTCAAGGTCCTTGACGATCTCGCGGATCAGCGAGAGCATGAAGCAGTAAAGCGCCGGCACATAGCCGATACTGATATCACCGAATGCGACCGCTGCAAAGAGAAAGGTCATCGACGACAAAAAGGCCACAACGACATTTCCCGCCAGTGCGACATTCCGAAGATGTTTCGCATACCAGTATAAGCATGGCGTCACGATCACCAGCGATATCACCAGCGGCCAGAAGCCGAGGAACAGTGCGGCCAGATTGCCCAGTATGAACATCATGACCATGAACCCGCGGGCACCGGCCACGGAGATCAGTCCGGCCGGCAAGGGCCGTTTCGGTTTATTGATGCGGTCGATCTCGATATCGTACAGGTCATTGAGGGCGTTCCCTGCGGCCGTGATAAACGCCACACAGATCACGGATAAGATCACCCGCCAGACCGGAGGATACGGCTCAAAGAATGCGGAAGTGATCAGGACCACAAAGGTCACCAGGCCGATATTGGCCGGCCTGGCCAGCTTCAGATAATGTTTGATCTTGTTCGTCATGTTGTTAACAACCCCGCTATGATATAAAAGACGGACGCGATCCCCGCACTCAGCAGTGCGTAGGGGATCTGCGTGCTTACATGGTCAATATGGTCGCAGGCGGAGGCCATGGATGCGACGATGGTGGTATCCGATATCGGAGAACAGTGATCGCCGAACACACCTCCTCCGAGAACGCCCGAGACCACCAGGGGCAGACTGACGTCCAGATTGAGGGCGAGCGGTACCGCAAGGGGGATCATCAGGGCGAAGGTCCCGAAACTTGTCCCGGTGGAAAAGGCGATGAACGCCGCGGAAAGAAAAACGATCAGCGGTACGAGCGCCGCCGGAAGCGAACCGGAAAGTCCCTGCGCCACAAAAGCACCCGTTCCCAGTTCCCGGCAGGTCGCCCCCAGGGAAAAGGCGAGCATCATCAGCAGGGCAAGGGATATCATGCCGCCCGCCCCTTTCAGCACAAGTTCGAAGATCTCCTTGCCGGAGATCATTTTCTGGGCACGGTACATCACGCCCGCAACCGCGATGGCAAGCGTGACGGACCAAAACACCGCTGTGGCGCCCGACCCCTGCGCGATCACGCCCAGAAGCCCCGCCTCCCGCAGTGCCTCGGAAAACCCCAGCGAGACCCCGGTACTTGCCGATAAATTCCGGACTCCGGTGATCAGAAGCGCAAAGGGCATAAAGAGGCTCATGACAACGATGGGAATGATCATGTTCCTGGCAAGCTTCTTTACGCCTTCGATCGGTTTGATCCCCGTAAGGTTCTCGTCCATCATCGGTGTTGCATTGTCCGGCAGTATTTTCCCTTCTTCCCGGACGCGTTTTTCCGCAAGGCGCATTTTCCTGAAATCGAACGGGACAAAGATAAAGATGAACACCATAATGACCGCAACAATGGAATAAAAATTCAGGGGAATGGACTGGATAAGCACTTTGGTGGCGTTCGGTATACCCTGCGTGGTGAGCAGGCCGATCGTGAATGCGCCCCAGGCGTTCAGGGGGATGAGCATGCAGACCGGAGCGGAAGTCGAGTCCGCGATGTAGGCGAGTTTCTCGCGGGATATGCCCAGCTTGTCATACAGGGGCCTGCTGATCGATCCCACGATAAGTATCTTGATGCTGGATTCAATAAAGATGATCACGCCCAGTATCCATGCCAGAAGACCGGCACTTTTTTTCCCGGTGATCCATTTCTTATGAAGAATATAATCCACAAATCCGTCGATACCGCCCGACCGCTGGGTCAGGGCGATCAGGCTTCCCACCATGGCCGAGAACAGGATTACCTGCGTGTTACCGGGGTCCTCAAAGACCCGGACGATGGATTCCAGCATGTTCGCAGCACCCAGCAGGGGATTCCAGTTGCTGAGTATCGTCCAGCCCAGCCAGATGCCCGCACCCAGTGAAAAATATACCTGGCGGGTCTTGATCGCCAGGCCGATCGCGATCAGTGGCGGAAGCAGTGACAGCCATCCATATGTATCCATGGATACTCCTTTTTAGAAAAACAGCGGTCTGAATGTGATCCCTTATCTGTGTTGCTTATTATAGAACAATTTATGCAAAAATAAAAAGGGATTTTTTTAGTATTGACCTGAGTGCGGGCGGCCGGGAGCGAAAGAGCCCCGAAGCCGGTTCGTTGTTGACGGCGGATTGGAATGCGGCGGTTCAGGGTCTGCGGGCACGATTTTCCGAGACAAAGCGGTAAATGTATCCGGCGGCATTCCAGGCGACCGGCAGCCAGACCACATTGATAAGGGCCAGGATCACATACGTCAGCGCCGTATCGGGCCACAGGCTTTGCGGGAAGGAAAGCAGGTAGGAAATGATGAAGACATTCACCTCGAAGAAAAAGATCCCGGTACGGAAGCCCCGGGTCATTTCCCAGCTGGCTCTCAGTGCGTCCTGAACGCCCATCTCCTTGTCTATCAGAAGATATTCCGCAAAATAGAGTCCCAGCATGATAATAATGCCCGGTACAATGAACAGGAGCAGCCCGATCCCGATCGCCAGGTATTTCAGTATCATCAGGCCCAGATAGGCGGGAAAAAGCCGCAGTTTTTTCTGAACGTATTCCACTGCGGGCACGCTGCGGAGCACGGACAATACGGCCCCGGTCACGAAAAAATTTATACACACCACAAGGAGCATGATAAAGCTCATCCAGAGGATCAGGTCGGAGGGGATCAGACGCCAGGCGTCTTCCATCATCATGATCTCTTCGATATTGGAATTCTGCAGACGTATGTTTCCCCAGATATCCGTCGCCGACAGCAGCAGTGTGAGTCCGAGAAAGGTCCAGAGGTATTTTTGCATTTTCTGCCATCCGTAACGGAAAGCGGGTAACAGTGAGAACATAAGTTTTCCTTTTTTTCTCCCTGTAAGATACAGTAAATTATGGAAAATCCGGAGGTAAAAATGCATGAATTTACATTGCACATGCCAACACGGTTCATTTTCGGCAACGGCGTTTTTCAGCGTGCCGGCAAGGCGATCCGCAAACACGCCGTAAAGGTCCTGATCGTCTGTTCTCCGGGAAGCGCGGTGAGGCTGGGATATCTGGACCGGCTCCTGGAGCAGCTTGAACATGCCGGTGTGCGCGCGGACGTCTATGACAAAGTCATGCCGAACCCGCGGGTCAGCATGGTCAACACCGGCGGGCGGCTTGCCGGGGACCTGCGCGTGGATGCCGTGGTAGGACTGGGCGGGGGCTCGGCCATGGATGCCGCAAAAGGCGTGGCGATCGTGGCAAAGCACGGCGGCTCGATCTGGGATTACACCACCGCGAACAAGACCGTGCATGAATCGCTCCCCGTGATCTGCATCCCCACCTTAAGCGCGACGGGCTCGGAAGGGAATGCCTTCGGGGTGATGACCCATGACGACACTTTGGACAAGAACGGGTTTGTCTGCAGGGGCGCACAGCCGGTCGTCTCCGTGATCGACCCGGAGCTGACGATGTCCGTTCCCGAAGATTACCTTCTGGACGGGGCCGTGGACATTATCACTCATTCCACCGAGGCCTATTTTTCCTCTTCCGAAGATGCAGTGTTCAATGACGGGCTTTCGCTTTCCCTGACCGCCACCGTCCTTGAAAGCCTTTCGCGGATCCTTGAGGATCCGGAGGACAAAGACGCACGGGCTGCTTTTTCCTGGGCTTCCACCGTTGCGCTCATCGGCATTAACGAAGCCGGCCGGGAGGGCCCGCATACCATGCATGTTCTTGAACACGCCCTGAGCGGCATGTTCGACATCTCGCACGGCAGGGGGCTTGCACTGATCTTCCCGAAATACCTGGAGATGTTCAAATCCCGGCTTTCCGGAAAACTCATTCCTTTCGGAAAGGTCTTTGATGAAACGGTGTATTCCGCAGACTCCGCCATCGCCGCTTTCCGGAAATGGCTGGACAGTATCGGCCGCGATCTTTTTTTCAGCGACCTGGACATCCCGTCCGAAGCGATCCCCGGCCTTGCAGATTCCGTCCTCCGGACAAGCGCCAACAAGCACGGACGCATCGGCGCACCCGCTGAAATGGAGAAGGCGGATATTGAGAAACTCTATGCAATGTGCATCGCACCGGAAACTTGAATATCAGGCCGCTGCGACGGGGAATGAACACGTTTATCGGTTGTCTGTTCTGTGATCGGGAGCACGCTGGTGTCTTCCGGCGCACTTATTTGTCATGACCGTTTTTTGCCGCCTGTGTTCTTGACTTTGACATTGGAGGGATGGCTTTTGCTGAAGCTTTCCTCGACCTGTTTGTTGATAATGAATTTCTGCTGAAGGATGGTCAGGGCATTGAAGGTGAGGTAATACAGCACCAGGCCGGAGGGGAAATTATAGAAGAGGAAGAACATCATTGCCGGCATCAGCCACATCATCATTTTTTGCTGCTGTGCCTGCTGGGGTGTCCCCGCACTCGTATTCCCGGACATCTTTTGCTGGACCACCATCAGGACGGTCATCAGGACAGGCAGCAGATTGAATTCCGAACCCAGGAGGGGAATGTTAAAGCCGAAACCGAACATGGCATCCGGGGAACTGAGGTCCTTTATCCATAGCATAAAGGGGGCTCCGCGGAATTCAATGGCGGTGCGGAAAACAATGAAAAGTCCGTACAGCAGCGGGAGCTGCAGCAGCATGGGCAGGCAGCCTCCCATCGGATTGACACCCTCTTCCTTGTACAGTTCCATCGTCTTTTGCTGAAGCACCTGCTTGTTGTTCTTGTATTTTTCCTGAAGCTCCTTTATCCTGGGCTGGACCAGTTGCATACGCTTCATGGAACTGTAGCTTTTATGTGTAAGCGGGTAGGTGATGATCTTTATCACGACGGACATGACCAGAATGACCACCCCGTAATTCGGGATCAGGCGGTAAAAGAATTCCAGCAGCCAGTGGAGGGCGATCGAAAAGGGCTTGATGATCTTTCCTCCCCAGTTCATGGTCTTTTCGAGCTCCCGGTCATAGGAGGAAAGCAGCGCCTTCTCCGCCGGGAGCAGCCCGATCTGAAAGCGGTTTTTCTGGTAGTTGTTCTTCGAAAGCCCCATGTCGATCCGGGCGCCGAAATCGCGGCTCCCGTTATCTTTCGCCAGCATCAGTTCGGAGCGGATCCCTTTTTCATCGACCGGTGCAATGAAGCCTGAAAAATATTTCGATTTAAAAAGCACCCAGTCTGTCCGGCCGTTGGTCGCGACCGTTTCCGCCTCCCCTTCCTTGACTTTTTTCATTTCCTGTTTTACCAGTTCATACCCCATCTGCGCGTAGACGGCGCTGTACATGATATCATCGGAAACATTCTTTTCGGTGATGGCAAAACCGTCATTCCAGGCAATGGTGTATTTGAGCCCTGCCATTTTCTGCAGGTAATCGGCGAAGATCACGTCCAGGTTGAAATCGTAGCGGTGCGGATAGAACGTAAAACGTTTTTCCAGGCGTATCCCCTCTTCTGTCTCGGTGGTATAGGAAAGTGTGTTCTTGTGTTTGATGAAAAGTGTGTCCCCGCTCTCCATATTGTCAAGCTGTGCACAGTCAAAGGCCCTTGTCTCCAGTTCGGAAACGTCCTGGTAAATGTTCGTATAGGAAATGTTCAGGTTGGCATCCGCCGCTTCGGGAAGAAGCTGAACGGGATTTCCCCGCGGATCTTCATATCCGAACAATTCATATCCGCGTACGGTACCGCCGCCGAGATTGGACAGGACCATGGCGTATTTATCGTTCACGATGACGACTTCTTTTGAATCCACCGGAATATCGCGGGTTTTCACCCGGGGTTTTTCCTGCACGATCGTTTCCGGTTCTTCCGGGGGATAGGTGTTTTGCACTTCCTCTGTTTCCTGCCTTACAGGGGGAGTTTCCTCCCGGGGATTCAGCCACTGCTGGTAGTAGGGCATGAAAATGATCACGACACCCACCAGAATAAATGCAAAAATCGTCTTTTTATCCAAAACGTACTCCTTTAATGATGTTCCTTGCGGGGAACGGGGTCATATCCTCCGCGATGAAAAGGGTGGCACTTCAAAATGCGCATCAGTCCCAGCCCCGCACCTTTGAACACGCCGTGGCGGTCTATCGCTTCATAGGTATAATGCGAGCAGGTGGGGTAAAAGCGACAGCTCCGGCCCAGATAGGGGGAAACGGCCCGCTGGTAGAAACGGATCAGTGATAAAAATATGCTTTTAATCATGCTGAAGTATTGCCTTTATGTCCGGCAAAAGGAACTGCAGGGGTTTTTTTGCCGGAAATTTTTTCAAAATGATCCCGTATATACGAAAAGAGGAAAAGCATTCCTTGTTGTTTCTGTATATTTCTCTCAGGTAGCGTTTTCCCCTGTTACGGTTCACGGCACCTTTGACATACCGTGCAACGGCGAAAAGAACCCGGCGCTGGTCCGCCGGCAGGGATACAATATGAATATAGGTCCCTCTGCTCCATTCCCCTTTTTCAAATAGGCGGGAGATCGCTTTTTTATCTGAAAGGATCTCCGATTTTTTTAAACCTGCGTTCATTCATCTGAAACAGACAGACGTTTGCGCCCTTTTTTGCGCCGGCTTGCAAGGACCGCACGTCCGGACACGCTTTTCATGCGCTTGCGGAAACCATGCTTGTTCTTGCGTTTCCGGTTGCTCGGGTTATATGTTTCTTTCACTTTATTTCTCCTTCACTGCTATATACTGCCAAAGCCCTGAAATATGAAATATAATAAACGGAAATGCAATGTTTTTTTATATTGAAAACACGGATGACCGGACCGCGGATCCAGCTGAAGTTCGGAGCACGACGCGGGAAAATGAACACGGATCATTGGTTTATGCATGAGATTCAATATGTGAAAAACGTTTTGAACATTTTACGGTTGCATACGGGAAATCCGGCACCCTCGTCAATACTTCAATGCAAGGTTCGATCAGGGAGCACAACAATTTTTTTGTGTTCCTCCCCGTCATTTGACGGGGGACCGTGAAATTCGTGCCTGCGATTTTGTTTATCCGGATTTTTTTCTCATTACGAAACCTGCATCGATAAAGGCTTTTGTACATTTGCGCAAAAAAAAGTGAAAAAAAATGAAGATTTTTCTTGCACCCTATCTGTAATAGTGTTATACTTGTGTAGAACACCGGAATAGTGGTGGCATAACACAAGGAAGCAAGGCAACATGAGCATCAAC
>JAGYLW010000004.1 GCA_018400915.1 Fidelibacterota bacterium | reverse complement strand
GAAATGGAGAATACGCCGACGGTTCTTCCTTCGGCTTCCGTATTGTAATATCCCTTCAACGGCCGGTGACGGCTGACATGATGTTCATCGATCACCGTATATTTGAGCCCGCCCTCGCAAATGCAGTAAGGCAGGTCAAGGGACCATACCCGTTCGGGTATCCACATTCCCCGGGGAACATAGGCGAAAACATCCCGAAGCAGGCTGTTCTGCAGTTTGATCTGCCCGATCCTGTCGGATTCGGGAAGCAGGGTGAGCATGGGTTCATAAAAGGCGCCCGAGAGCAGCTCGACATTGTTCCTGTCCGTCAGAAAGCGGATATCGTCGATGAATCCGGGCTTGTTCTCTATCAGCCACTCAAGCAGGGACCCGCTGTAATGCAGCGATACGGCAATACCGGGATGTTCTTTCAGGAGCCCGAGCAAAGGCTTGTAGGCCTTATCATACGCATGCTCGAACACCTCGTTGAAATTTCCAACGGGCTGATGATTATGTAAGGCAAATATAAATTTTATTGTGGACATACTGTAATATAACAAAGGCTGTTCACGGAGAACAGCCTTTGTTATATAATTGGGTTACATCTTCGCTATTTTTTCCAGCAGGTCAACGACCCTGACGCTGTAGCCCCATTCGTTGTCATACCAGCTCAGCACTTTGATCATATTGCCGCTGGCCATGGTAGTGCCGGCGTCAAAGATCGAGGAATGGCTGTTGCCGATGACATCAACGGAGACGATGGGATCTTCGGTATATTCCAGGATCCCTTTGAGTTCGCCTTCGGCCGCTTTTTTGAGTGCGGCGTTGACTTCCTCTTTCGTCACTTCCTTCTCGAGCTCGACAACAAGGTCCACGGCGGACCCGTCGAATGTCGGTACGCGCATTGCCATACCGTCAAGCTTCCCCTCAAGGTCCGGGATCACCTTTCCGACCGCGGCTGCCGCACCGGTCGTGGTCGGGATAATGGACATCGCGGCCGCACGGGCGCGCCGAAGATCCTTATGCGGCAGATCGAGGATCTGCTGGTCGTTCGTGTATGCGTGAACGGTGGTCATCAGTCCCTTGACAATACCGAATGCGTCATTGAGCACCTTCGCGACCGGTGCCAGACAGTTCGTTGTACAGGAAGCGTTGGAAACGATCTGATCACTGTCTTTGAGATCATCATCGTTGACGCCCAGAACGATCATGTTGTCGATCTTGTCCTTGGCGGGTACCGTCAGAACAACCTTTTTGGCACCGGCTTCCAGGTGCTTTGCGATCTGATCGCGCTTGCGGAATACCCCGGTCGCCTCCACAACGTATTCGACGCCGAGATCTTTCCACGGAAGCTGCGCGGGGTCCTTTTCCGAATACACGCGGATCGCTTTTCCGTCAACGACAATGGAATCCTCTTTTGAAGAGACTTCGCCATTGTATTTCTTGTGAACGGAATCATATTTCAACAGATGAGCCAGGGTCTTGGCATCGGTCAGGTCGTTGATCGCCACAACTTCAAGGTCCTTGCGGTTCTGAAGTTCGCGGAATACCAGACGTCCTATCCTTCCAAACCCATTAATACCTACACGTATGCTCATTTGATCCTCCTTCATGTTTGTTTGTCAAATGTCATAAAATATATAATGTTTCCGATGTGAACGCCAGATATTTTTTCAGAATCGGGATTAACGGTAACTTTATATTGATTTTATAAACCATTTTGTATTATCTTTATTGTCTATGAAAACCATAACACTGACATTCGATCACCTTCATTTCTCTGCGGAGCTGAATTCGGACAAAGGTCTGCTGAAAAACCTTCATTTTGACATACAGAAACCGGATGAGACCATTGTCATTACCATGAGGGCGCCGATCGTGAACACACTGAAAGTCGAGCTGGATTTTGTGCACTTCAGGAATGACGTACTGACACTGCATATCCTTTCCCACCGGAAGATCGCCGAAATGCTGATCAACTTTCTTGAGCGCTACACCCATTCGATCCCCTTCGTCAGGGTCGACTATCCCGATCTCAGGATCGACACCCGGATGCTGAGCAACATGTATTTCCCGAAACATCAGATCCGGCATATCGCTGTGGCGAACAAACAATACATTATTGAAACGGAGATCACCTGAATAAGTCCTTCACATCCGCACTCCTCCTCATTTTCCTGGCTGCCTGCGCGATCGACACGCCTGATGACGGCGATCCCGGGTTCCCCGCTTTCAGCGGCGGCGACACCCTGGATATCGTGACCTGGAACCTGAACCTTTTCCCGAAAAGCGGCATCAGCAGCATCAATTACGTTGAGGACGCCATCCGTGACATGAAACCCGACATCATCGCCTTTCAGGAGATTAGCTCAGAGTTCGCATTTCAGCAGCTGGCGGACCGCCTGGAGCATTATTCCTGGCACCGGGGCGAAGGCGGCGGCGACTGGGGTCTGGCATATTTCTACGTTGACAGCCTGATCGCCCTCGACACCAGCATCTATGAGATCTATACCGATATGTCACGTCCCTTTCCCCGACCTCCCCTTGTGATGGAGGCCCGCTGGCAGGGAGTAAAGGTCGTGATCATCAACAACCATTTTAAAGCCGGCGGCGACGGCGCGATCGACCCGGATGACAGCTGGGACGAGGAGCGGCGGCGGCAGGAGGCCGTTCAATTACTGGATGACCACATCAGATCGGATTTCAATGAGGAAAAACTTGTCGTTCTCGGTGACCTGAACGATGAACTGACGGACCCGCCGGTACGTAATGTCTTTCAGCTCTGGATCGACGATTCGCTCTCCAGCCGTTTCACCGACATGCATATTGCCGAAGGAAGCAACCTGCTCTGGTCCTATCCCTCCTACCCCTCCCACATTGATCATATCCTTATTACCGGCGAGCTGTTCGAACACCATTACCAAACACAGACCATGCTCTACGATACCTACCTTGAAGGCCGCTGGAGCGAATATCACAGCTATATCTCCGATCACCGTCCGGTCTCTGTCAGCCTGATCATCGCAGGAACGCAGGAAGGAGCTCAGCAATGATACATCGTGACAAGCTTGCGGAATATCTCCGGCATCTGTTCCGCTACGAGGATTATGAGGATTACTGCCATAACGGCCTTCAGGTCGAAGGCGCTGACAGGATCCGGAAGATCGCTTTCGCCGTGTCTTACAACCGGCTTTCCCTCGAGGCGGCGGCCGGCTGGGGCGCCGATGCGCTGATCGTTCACCACGGGATCTTCGGAAAGAACTTCTTTACGCTGCAGGGCAGGGAAAAGGCAAAGGTCAAGACACTCCTGGATACCGGCATGTCCCTTTTCGGCATTCACCTCCCCCTGGACGCGCACTGCGAACTGGGGAATAATGCACAGCTTGCCGCCTGTATCTCCGCAGAGATCACGGGAACGGTCGAAGTGGGCTTTATGCTGAAAAACAAGGCGAAACTGAGCCTGGACGGGATCATGCAACGTTATCATGAAAAACTGGGTACCGGTGAAGGCCCTGCAGTCCCTCCTTCCGGCATCGCGCCGGGAACAAAGTTCGGCATCGATTACCTCGCCTTCGGTCCTGAAGTACCAAAGACGCTTGCCTGCGTCTCCGGCGGAGGCGCCTCCTATTACGAAAAGGCACTGGCAATGGGAGCTGACACCTACATCACCGGGGATATCCGCGAACAGATACCGGCCATCGCCTATGAAAGCAAGACCAATTATCTGAACATCGGTCACTACTGGTCGGAAACCCTGGGAGTCAAAGCCCTGAAAACACATCTGGAACAGCATTTTAACATAGAAACCAAGTATTTCAACATTAACAACCCCGTATAGGCCATGAAAATATTTATCCTTCCCTCCTGGTACCCGTATCCCTCCAATCCGGTAAACGGTACATTTTTCAAAGAACACGCGGAAACCCTTGCCGCGGCGGGCCATGAGGTCGTCGTCGTTGCCGCCGAGATCATTTCCCTGCGCTCCTTCTTCGCGTCCCGAAAGGACCTCGGTACCCGGATCTACAGCGAGAACGGCGTGAAGACCTATCAGTGCCTGGCCTCGAACCGGCATCCGAAACGTCCGGAAGCCTTTTACGGCCGCTACCGCAAGATCCTGAAAGCACTGCTGGACACGGCACTGGAGAACGAAGGAACGCCCGATTGTTTTCACGTGCATTCCTCGCTCTGGACGGGAGCGGCACTGGCCTCGTTCGATCCGGATGTCCCCGTTGTCATATCCGAGCATCTGAAAGAATTTTTGATGTACGACGGATTCTCCTCCTTCCAGAAAGGACTGATCAACGCAGCGTACAAAAAAGCCTCCGCGCTCATCGCGCCGTCAACCCCGGTGATGAAACGCATACGGCAGTATTTCAGGATCCCGCCGCAGTGCGATACCCGCGTGATGGGGAACATGGTGGATACCGGATTTTTCAAACCGCCGGAAACACCCCCCGCCAAAACGCACTTCACCTATCTGATCGTGGCCATGCTCCGTCCCGAGAAACAGATCGACAGGATCATCCGGACATTTATGTCCATCGGGAACACGCACCTGGCAAAGCTGCGGATCGTCGGAGACGGCCCCGAGTATGAACATCTGGCTAAAACCGCCCGGGACTGCAGCCTTAGCAGGCAGGTCGAGTTCGTCCGTGAGACCGGAAGGGACGTCGTTCTCCGCAACCTGCAGCATGCGGACGTATGTATGCTGTACAGCAGGATGGAAACCTTCGGCGTTTCCCTTGTGGAGGCGCTTTCCTGCGGTATCCCCGTGATCGCCGGAAATATCGGCGGCCCGAATGATTATGTGCATGCAAAGAACGGCATCCTGGTGCCGGTAGACGATCCGATGGCCCTGGCTGACGCCATGAAAGCAATGATCAGCATATCCGGAAAATACGATGCGCAGGCGATCCGGCAGGAGATCGTGGAAAAATATGACAAAGAAGTGATCACCGGCAAGCTTGAGGCCGTCTACCGCTCCGTGTGCGGCTGATCTTCCTCAAAGCTCCTCCCCCAACGCCCGAACCCCGGACACAAATCGAATAAGGAATGTTTTTTGCCTTTATTTCCCGTCATACAGGGCTTATTTCCCCCTCAGGGAACGGATCCGCAACGGCTGTATCATATAAACGATCGCAACATACAGCACGGAGATAAAACCCCGGATCAGCAACGATAATCCCGGCAGCTGCAGCAGGATGAACATGGCGGCCGAGACCCCCGCAATGCTCAGGATCCTGACGTTGCCGCGCTTTATGGACGTCCGGCGCATATTCCAGATACGGATGCTGACCGCCATGGAGGTGTACGCGGCCGCCGTGGCGAGAGCGGCGCCCATCATGCCCATCCGCGGGATAAGGATCAGGTTCAGCAGAATGTTGATCACGGCCCCCAGCCCCATGAACACGGCGTTCATCGCCGTTTTCCTGTGATAATAGATTCCCGGGAGCTCAAGGAAATACAGGCCCATCATGACATAGGCGGCCATGATCACGGGAATGACCGGAATGCCGCTCCAGTAGGCGGAATGCAGAACGTGCCTCCCTTCCCCCAGCGGGATGCGGACGATCTCCGGCACCCAGACGGAGGCCAGGAACCAGAGCATGATGAAAACACTTGCCGTCTGCACGTAGATCCGCTCGATCCGCTCGAGCCCGCCCTCCCTGTCGATCTCCCGCAGAAAGAACGGCTGCCATCCCGCATTGAAGCTGTAGACCAGAAGCCGTATCAGCACGGCGATCGTATAGCAGGCCACATAGAGCCCCACGGTCTCATCCCCCATGAAATATCCCAGCAAGCGGCGGTCCGCCAGTTCGATGGTGCGGTCGAAGAGCCCCGAGATCATGAAGGGGAAACCGAAGACCAGCATTTCTTTCATGATGCGCACCGAGATACTTCCCCCTTTGATCCGGGGGATCATGATCACGATCAATGCAATGAAAAGGGCAAGTGAAGAAACGGCATTGGCCCAGAGAATGTACTCGATGTGCGCGGAAAAGACGCTGACGAGCAGAAGCAGGAGCACCAGACGGAGCACGATCTCGATATTCTGCAGCAGTACGCTCAGCGAGGCCCTTTCCTCCGCCCGCAGGAACAGTATCCCCTGATTGTTCAGCAGGTCGAAAAAGAGAATGAGCAGCGAGAGATTCAGAAGCCGGACGCTGTCCGAGCGGAGCGCGATCATGCTCAGGGAATGGCGGAAATAAAAGGCGACGCCCGCAAAAAGCAGTCCCGCCAGCAGGATGAACAGCAGCGCATTGGCCAGATACGCCGCCTTTTCCTTTTTCCGCACGTAATAGTTCAGGAAGGCGGCGTCGAAGCCGAAAGGAAGGATCACGGTGACAAAGCTGATGAACACATAGCAGTAGGCGATCTGCCCGTAGGCTTCCGGCGGAAAAAGATTGCTCCAGATGACCACCTGGATAATAAAATTGAGCCCCCGCGCCATCACATTCCCGGAAGTGTATATCAGCGAATGTCTCAGGAGCCTACGCTGCATGCTTCCCCCTCCTTTTCCGGGGATAGATGAAAGGCAGGACAGCGGCCGCATAGAGCAGGACGATCAGCAGCTTGATGCCGGGCGCCGCGATCCCGTAAAGGATGAAAATACCGAAGGCCGCGATCGTCAAAAGGAACATCAGCAGCAGCTTTTTCCATTCGTACGCCACCGGCATCCATTTCCGGACGATACAGTAGGTGCAGACGGCCATGAAACAGTAGGCCGCAAGGGAGGATATTCCCGCCCCGACCATGCCGATGCGCGGAATAAGAAAGAGATTGGCCCCCACATTGAGCAGGGCGGCGATCCCCACCACAATGGAGATCACCCAGGTTTTCCCGGAGTAGAAGATGGCGGGATGAAAATTGATGTAGATCCCGTTGAACACATAGGCGGCCAGGATATAGGGCACGACGACGGTCCCCGCCCAGTAGTCGCTTTCGATCAGATGCCTCCCCATGATCTCCAGGGAGACGATCTCCCGGATGAAAAAGCTGATCAGCAGAAAGACCAGGCTCATGGCAAAGACGAAATAGGTCATGATCTTTGAAAACAGCGGCGCCGCGTCCGGATCATTGCGTTTCTGGAGAAAGAAGGGCTGCCAGGCAAAACGGAAGGCCATCACCACCAGCATCATGAAAATACCCAGCTTGTGCCCGGCGGAATAGAGCCCCACCGTTCGCAGGCCTTCAAACCACTCCAGCATATAGCGGTCGCTCAGTTCAATGATCATGCTGGACAGGCCGCTGGGAATGAAGGGCAGTCCGAAAATAATGAGTTTTTTCCACAGGGAGGCGGAGAAACGCCCGTTCCAGTTCTTGACGACCACGGGGATCAGGATCAGGAAATTGAAGGCGGAGGCGGCGATGTTGCTGATGAACACCCCCTCGATCCCCATCCCGCGGAAAGCGATGAGATAAACGTTCAGCCCGACGTTAATACAGACGTTGACCAGTGTAATGGAGGTAAAGACCGCGGCCCTGTTCCGGATGCGGAGATAGTGCAGGGGAATGAGGAAAAGCGCGTCCAGCAGCAGGATCACGGACGTCATACGGATAATGCGCGCATATGCCGCCGATTTCAGCAGGACGCGGCTCAGTCCGGGAGCATAAAGCCAAATCAGGACCGAGAACAGGACACTGGTGGCGATAATGGACAGGAATACGGTGGTGAAAACGTCCTTCCTCCCGTAGCCCCGCCGGTCTTCGCTGCCGGAATAGAAGCGCAGAAAAGCGCTTTCCAGCCCGTAATGGTAGATAATGTTCAGAAAAGCGATAAAGGCGTAGACCAGGGAGATGACCCCGTACTCGCCGGGAAGCATGTGGTGGGAGTAAAAGGGAAGCAGAAGGAAATTGATCATCCTGGCGACCACATAACCGAATCCGTAAATAAGGGTCTGCTTGCTCAGTCTGATGATATCCTGTCTTGCCATACCTGCCGTTCCGCAATTTGCTATTTGATGTCGAGCATGAGGGTGTCGCGGAAAACGCCGCCGGCCCCGAAACTTTCCTTGAAGCGCGCCAGGCCGTAATTCGGTTCCATATTCACCGTGAAGATCCCGAAATCAAGATAATGGAAACGCCGGGCGATGCTGTCCGCGATCACTTCCTTGAACAGCACATTGACGGCGCGGTATTCCTGATATTTTTCGTCGTGGGAGATATAGAAGGCAAGGGTGACGCGGTCGTTGGCGTCGAACATGACGATCCCGGCGATCATCGTCTCCCCGAGATATGCCCCGTAGAGCCGGATGCGTCCGGGATACCGTGCTTTCAGTGCGTACAGCTCCTCCAGTGCATGGGTGGGACGCACGCCGTGACGGATCTTCAGATTGTTCTTCAGGATCTCGTAAAAGCGCGCGTAATCCCCGCTTTCACGGACCTTCACTCCTTTTTTCTCTCCGCGGCGGAATGCCGTGCGGTTCGTGCTTTTGAACTTTGCAATATTCTTGTCCGGGCTGTCCTCCAGCTTCAGCACCGAGGAAATTTCCCGTTTCAGGTACCTATACCTGCTGATAAAGCAGGCGAATTCAAGGTAATTGTTCAGCTGCCGGTTGTAGATATCCGGGGGAAGCGTCATCACGATGCGCCCGAAGCCCTCCTTTTCCGCGTAGCGGTTCAGCGCCCTGATGATGCGCACGTTCTTTTCCACCCCCTGGCCCACCGGCTGAACGATGCCCCCGTAACTGCTCCCGCCGTGCGAGTACAGGCAGCGTTTGCCGTCTGCGGAAATATCCGCGGCCGGAAGCAGGGCGACGGGCTTTTCATTTTCCGTAAATACCAGGGAATGGTCGGTAAAACGGCCTTCGGGATGATAGCTCAGAAACTTCCGTTCGTGAAAGAGGGTGCCGTTATTGGCATTGCGGACAAAGTCATCCCAGAACGCGTGCTTTTCCCCGTCAAATTTTTCTATGCGGATCATGCATGCCCTTTTCCGGGATCCCGGTCTGTGCGCAGGATCAGCGCCGAGGTATATCCCACGACCTCGCGCCGGTCACCCGTCATTTCGCCGGAGTGGCTGTATCCGAGCACCCGGACGCGGTGCGTCTCCTTCCCCAGGCCCCGCAGGACAGCCATCACCGGCCCGGCGCCGCAGGCTTCCACCTGTCCCCTTCGGACGGCTTCCAGGATCTGTGCATCGTCGGCCGTTTCGAGCATGCTCATAAAGGCCGCATCCATCTTCCGGGCTTCCTCCGCAGGATGGAAATGGGAAAGGTCGCTGCTGGCGACAAAAAGGATGTCCTCTCCGAATTGCTCATGAAGGTGCCGCACGCAATGCGCCGCATTCCGGATGCTGGCTGCATCCTGGTCCCCCATGACCATCGGCAGGATCTGCAGGTCCCCGAGAACATGCTGAAGGAAGGGCAGCTGCACTTCCAGCGCGTGTTCGCTGCGGTGGCCCGCTTCGGACAGGGATACGCCCCCGCATTTGAGCGCCTCGTCCCTTCCCTGCGGATGCACGGGGCATTCGCCCAGCGGCGTCCGGTAGCCTTCCCCGGGATACAGGCTGATGCCGGAGAAATATTCCCGGTGGCTGGGGCTAAATATGCAGACCAGCCGGTAGGTACTGCCTTTAAGATACTGATAGGCCTTTGCGGCCTGCAGGCCGGAGAATACGTAGCCCGCATGGGGGGCGACAATGCCGGCGACCGGCGCTTCCGCCTCTCCGGCATCCTTTCCGGCCAGACGGAACAGCTCATTGAGCATTTCCCGCAATTGCCCGGGGGTCCCGGGATAGAACTGACCCGCAACCTGTGCTTCTCGGTAACTCATTGTTCCCCGTATTTATCGAATTCCTTCTTCAGATCCTTCCAGGTCTCCTTCAGGCCGTCCACCACCACCTTCGTATGCCCCAGGATCGGCATGAAATTCGTGTCGCCGTCCCAGCGGGGCACGATATGCTGGTGAATATGATCATCGATCCCCGCGCCGGCGGACCTGCCGAGATTGAACCCGACATTAAAGCCGTTGGGATACATGACCCGGCCCAGGACCTCAATGCAGATCGCTGTGACATCGGCAATTTCATGCCGTTCTTCAGGGCTCATTTCGCAGTAATCACTGAGATGGCGGTAGGGCACGACCATGATATGACCGTTGTTGTAAGGATACAGGTTCATGATCACATAGACCTTTTTCCCCCTGTAGAGAATAAGGTCCTCTTTATCACTGTCCCTGACAGGTTTTTTACAGAATACGCAGCCGCTTTCCCCTTCCTTTCCGGGATTCCGGATATACTCCATTCTCCAGGGGGCCCAGAGCCGCTTGAACGTGTCGTTCTTCTTTTTATCCATGATATCGTCTCATTTTCTGCAAATGTAAAACATTTTTTCATAAGTAACAATAATTATACCGGAACGGCCCGCCCTTTTTCCGGAAAGCGTACGCCGGTTATTCCTACCCGTATTTATTTTCGCCCCCCCCTCAAGTGTCGCAGTTGAATACAGGGTAACACTGATATTGTTAATAATATGTTGCATTTTATCTCCGATACTATTAACTTTGAATGATAGGTATTTACAGTATAATGGTATAACAGATCATATTCTTGTTATGGAGCCGGGGATGGAGGAACATAAACGCAAAAGATCCCGGACACAGCAATAAGGAAGCTTCCGATGCCTTACAGAAGCGAAGAGATAAACCCGCATGTTTTAAAGGCCTGCCGTGAACAAATGGGCTTCGACCTCTCCGACGTGGAAAAAAAGGTCGGCAGGATCAGCGAGTTCGAAACGGGATCGGCAACACCCACCCTGAAACAGCTTGAGACGCTCGCCGCTCTTTACAAAGTCCCCCGCTGGGTGTTCGTGTCAGACCGCCTGCCGGAAAAATACCGGCTGAGCGAGAATGCCCCCGCGTTCCGCCGCCTTTCCCGCAGCAGCCCGGATATGTTCGATCCGCACCGGATCCGCAGCATCACCGCCATGCTTGAGCGCCTGCGCAAGCTCATGCTTGAGACCCGGGAAGAGCACGGCGAACCCACGGGACCTTTCACTCCTCCCCCGCTGGAAGCGCACAGCACTCCGGAAGCGGCCGCCACCGTGATCAGAAAATGGCTGGAGGTTGACGGTTATCCCGACTTCGACGCATGGAGGAACAAACTGGAGGACAGGGGGATCTTCATTTTCCTGACATCAAAATACCGGGAATGGTCCCATGTCGACAGGAGACTGATGCGGGGAATGGCGATCTTCTATAAGGTATTGCCCATTATCGTCATCAATGACTCGGACCCGGGAAAAGCACGGTCCTTCACCCTTTTCCACGAACTGGGGCACCTTTTGAGAAAAGAGAATGCGATCAACCGCTGGGACGCCCCGCAGACACAGAGCGAAAAATGGTGTGACGCATTCGCCGGCTGCTGCCTGATGCCCCAAAACGCCATGCCGGAGTCAGCGGCATTCGTCGACAGCCTTCAGGCGGTGAAAAGGACCGCGCGGAAATTCAACGTCAGCCCCTGTGCCTGCCTGGTACGCCTGAAACAGATGCAGTTCATTGACCGGAACACATTCAACGCGCTGGAAAAAGCCTGGGAAGCGGAACTTGCGGCCCGGAAGGAAAAATTCAAGCATGCCGCAGGCGGCCCGAGAAGGGACCGTTCCTCGGAAGCCGTCCGTCAGTACGGCCGCCTCTACACCCGCACGCTGTTCCGGGCCTATCACAACGGCGAAATGGGATTGTATAAAATGAAAAAAATGTTCAACCTGAAAAACGCGAACCATGTCCTGGACATGGAAAAAAAGATCTGATGGAACTATACTGCGTAGACACGAGCATCTTCATTACGGCCTGGTATGTATTGTACCCGGCGAAGCTGTTCCCTTCCCTGTGGGAGCAGATCGCCGCGCACCGCGACGGGATCATCATCATTAAACCCGTGTATGACGAGATCGACCCCCTCCCGAGCGCCGACCGGAACCTGCCCTCCGGGGAAAAAAGCAAAAAATATCCTTTGCGCACCTGGCTGACGGAACACGGTTTCCGGGAAACACCGCTCAGCGCCGGGGCGGAACGGCTGTCCCTGGAATGGGAAAAAGCCTATGAAACAAGCGGATTTTCAAAAGGCGCTTCCAAAAACGACCTCAGGACGATCGCCTGCGCAAAGCTCCGTGATAAGACCGTGGTAAGCTTTGCAAAACAGGTCTCCTTTCCCTCCGAAAGATCCCGGTACAAGGTGCCCTCCATCTGCAGGGAACAGGACGTCGATTGCATCGATTTCATCGGCATGCTGACGCAGCTGCATATCAGGGTCTGATCCCCGGACGGTATTCACGGAATATTCCGGACCTTATTGATGCCGGGTTGTTTTCAAATAACATCGCATCCGGCGATAATGTCCTCACCTTTACGGATTGCTGAGTTTTTCTTTATTAATTCTTGAATCTTCTTCCTGAATCGGTTATCTTACTACTTGATCTTTAAGAAATAATATTTACAGGTTTTCAAAAAATGATCACCTTTTCCATCATTTTCTTTGTACTGGCCCTTCTGGTGTACCTCTGGCCGACGCTTTCCATTTACTTTTACTTAAAACGCATTCTGGAGGGCATCCCGAATTATTTCCTGTTTAACCTGCGGATATCGCATTACTTGAATAAATACCGCAAACATACCAAGATCAACAAAGGCCAGCCCGGCCCCCTCTACTTCTTCTGGTTCTTTTCGATCGCGATCTCCGCCATCCTGGTCATCCTGGGAATATTGCTCCTGCTGATAAGATAAAGGGATTCGAATGACCCTTTACACTATCCAGTAAATATATTACCACTTTTATCTGATCATCTCTTTCCGAATCAACCATCTATGTTTACCATGAGTTATTTCAGGCCATTAGGGACAGATATCATAGGTATTTTACATTGGTTCCAAACTATCCGGTTTTTGGGGTGAAGGTCAGAAGGTCACATTCACTAAGGGAACCGTTTCCTGAATTCTTTTATTCTTTCCTTATCCTCATTTTCCTTATCGCCTTTGTAATACATCTCAAGAAAAACGACTTGTAAACGTTTTGGAAAACAGGCATAGATAACTCTGATACCGCTTCTTTTACCTTTGCCCTTTAATGACCTGCAGGCAAAACTGCGGATCTTATAGAATTGCAAGTCATCAGTATTTCTAACTTGGTTTATTTTTTCTATACTTCTATTGTCTATCTTATGAATATGCAGTAGCTCGATCGCAGCTCTTTTTGCGCTTTCGAGATCTTCTCTCAGTGAAGGATAATGTTTTTGCAGTTGCTTTACATCCCGTTGAAATTTAGGATCCTCTTCATACTTCATCTTCATACTGACGTTGGGAAAATTCCGGAGTCCGGTAGAAAACAGCCTCATAATCAATTTTCCGTTGATCTTCAGCGCTTATCCAGGGAACATCACGGTGTGAATAATCTTCCATTTTTTTGGCATTAAAATCCTTAAACCGTTCTATGGTGGTATCGATCAATTCTTTTTCACGCCCGGAAAAATTCGTGAGATCAGCGGACCTGCGGGGAAGATATTTTTTCTGCTTGTATTGAAAATATTTTGTTGTGACACCCAGCAAGTCTCCGTTTTTTTCCATTTCTTTCAAGATATCTTTAAAGCCTGCGGGTGTGGGGCCGTGATGATTTTTAATATACACTGCACCCATCAGTTGTTCTTCATACTTTTCGTAGTAATCAAAATCAATAAAATACAAGAGCTTACAGATCACCGCCTGTCCGATATTCGGTTTTGCGCCCAGTTTTTCCAGAATATACAGCAGGACTTCCTTGAGCTTTCTGATATTCTCCTGCGGCACGGAAATACGCATGTCAGTTGCGGCTGTTTTTTCTTGAAGTGCATCTTTTTCGATAATTAACTGATGATCCGCTTTTTTGCGTTCCTGAACGATGTCTTCGACACGCATACCGTAAAATTCCGCAAGTTTCCTGGCTTCGGTAAGCGTCAGATCCCGCTCCCCTTTTTCGATCTTTGAATAGGTGGGCCGGGTAACTCCCAGCCGGCTTGCCAGAAGTTGTTGCGTCACCCCCTCGTTTTTGCGGATCATTTCTAAAAAGGTGCTCATATTATTCTCTCTGTACTTGCTGTTTATTAAGATGCAGAGAAGAATACAAAATGTAAATTATTCTGTCAAGCATTATGTAATAATATTTTACATTTTATTTTTGCACATGTATTTACAGCTTCTTTTCCTCAAAGGGACGAAATCCCAGGACGATGCGCCACTCGCAGCCATACAGTGCAATGGTCTCCCAGAGGACCTCCTTAATGACTTTTTTATCACTTCCGGGGGCGAGATAAACGTAATTGCCTTTGCCTTCACGGTTTGCGGCGATCTTTCTGCCGAGGGCGGGGAGGCTTTTGTATCCGGCATAGGCGGGGTCGGTGAAGAGCATCCTACCGATCTCATCGGTATCCTGGTCGTAAACGATCATGCCGTCAGTCTGCATGGTCCAGAGCTCGTAGTCTTCAGAGACCTTACTTTTGCGAAGCAGGGGTTCGATAAGGTGTTCGGGACGGATCAGCACCGGTACGGAGCCGTAGAAATCCCTGTTCCCAAATTAGTAAAGAATGGGGTTTCTCCCGAAAAATCGAAAGCGATCTGATAATGAGGTCAATGCTTTAAAATTTATAAAGGCTTCGGCGTGACTATTTGTCCCCATCAAGCGGTTCAAGTTCTATTTCCTGATAGGATTCCGGCCCGTAGGTCCAGAGCCAGAACGGCCAGATAATGAAACCGCCGATGAAGGTACCGACTTTAAGTTCTTTTTCGAGTTCCCCGTTGTACGTCTTGTAACCTTCTTTGGTGACCTCCACCGGGTAGGTCTCCCAGATCGCGTCACTCAGTTCCTTCTCCACCGGGGTGTTCCCCCAAACTTTCCCGTCAACCTTTACCGTGGCTCCGGGAGCGTTGGGCGTATCTATCCTTACCAGCGTGGAACAGCTTGTCAATAAAAGGGCGATCACAAGCGTGAACGACAATATTGCTTTTTTCATTTTTACTTCTCCTTGCGTTATAATAACCTTTGTGATAGTTTAAACTCTATTTCCTTTATTATCAACCTTTTTATGCTGATGTATCCCATACATAATACTTATGCATTCCTTATAGATAAGAAATATTTTCTTCGCTGCCGCTTCTCCGGCTGCCAGGTATTGTATTTGATATATGGTTCCCTCTGACGGTGGGGACAGGATCCCCTATTCGCCGATCTTTTCTTCCGGAGGCGGCGCCTCACCGGCGTCGGTTTTCTGGGATCTTTTGTCCTCACCGCTTCCGCGGGGCATTCCCCCGAAGAGGAGGCGCGCAAGGATAAAGAGTCCCACGCCCTGCCAGTAGCCGATCTCGCTCAGTCCGAAGACCTCCGGCATCAGCGCGTTCCACAGCAGTTTGATCACCAGACCGAACAGAAATGCCAGGGCAACGCCCAGTACGGTCCACCCAACGATTTTCAGGACCTTACGTCCCGAATTCTGAATACCGCATTGCATTGTTTGCTCCTTTTAAATATTCCGGATATCCTGAATAATTTCCTGTATTTCTGCGGTATAACCAAGCATTTTTTTATATGGACGCCTCCCGGTCTTTGCGGTCTCTGCGAAGGAAAATATGATCCTAAATAAAAAACCCCGCATTGTCCTGCGGGGTGATGTTTTTTTACCGGGTGTACCGGTCTAGGCAGTCAACACGTCGACCATTTTGCGCCCGCGTTTGTCCACATACTGAATGTTTCCGTCCGCGGTGGCAAAGATCGTATCGTCTCCGCCCCGGCGGGCATTCTGCCCCGGGAAGATCTTGGTTCCGCGCTGGCGAACGATCATCGTGCCTGCGGTAACGAACTGTCCGCCGTAGCGTTTGACGCCAAGATACTGCGGATTACTGTCACGGCCGTTACTGGAACTGCCTTGTCCTTTTTTATGAGCCATTGTTATTCCTTTTCAGCTTTTTTGGTTGTCTCGCTCTTTTTTGCTGCGGGCTTCGCGGATGTATTCGTTTTTTTTGCGGTGCTTGTCTTTTTGGTCGTGTCCGTCTTTGTTGCAGTATTGGTCTTTGTTGCCGTATCCGCCTTTTTCGCAGCTGCCGGTTTCTTGTCCGGGGCGCTTTTTGCCGCTTTGGGCTTTTCAACGGTGATGGAATCCACCTTGACAAGGGAATATCCCTGCCGGTGTCCGCGCTTTACCTTGTAGTCCTTGCGGCGTTTCTTCTTGAATACGATGATCTTCTTGTCCCTGCCGTGTTCAAGCACATGCGCCTTGACCGCCGCGCCTTTGACAAAGGGGTTTCCCACCTTTACGTCACCGTCTTTTTCAAGCATCATGACATTCGGGAATTCAAGCTTCGCATCCACGTCCGCATTTTGTGCCGGCACCTTTACGGTATCCGTTTCACTGACTTTGAATTGTTTTCCACTGATCTCTACGATTGCGTACATTCTATTGTTTCCTATTCTTTATTTATCCGCATCACAAACAGCCGATGAATATATTTATTATCGCGCCCACAGTCAAGGGATATATCATAAAAAGGGACTTTTTTCAAGGATATTTGCCTGCGGGAGGGCGGATATTGCGGGAGAGGGTTCTGCCGGGTTGACCCTTCGGGCTAATGATGTTCAACCCCTCATCTTCGTTCGGGGTTGTGGTTGATACTGGGTCATCGTTGTTCCCGGCACTTCGTACCGGGCTATTGATGTTCAGCCCTTCGACAAGCTCAGGGCTGCAAGGTATTCGTCAGATAGTGGGGATCCTGAAATAAATTCAGGATGACAGGTTTAAGATTGTTCAGGATGACAAGCTTAGGATTGTTCAGGATGACGCGTTAGTGGAGTTCAGGATGACGTGGTCTCACTGCTCTTCCGTCTTGTCGTCTCAACGACTCAACAACTCAACTCTCTTCTCAACAGGTCATTCCCCAATGACTTTTACCAGCACGCGCTTTGGGCGCCGGCCGTCGAATTCCCCGTAGAAGATCTGCTCCCAGGGGCCGAAGTCCAGCTTTCCGCCGGTGACGGCAACGACGACTTCCCGTCCCATCACCTGGCGTTTGTGGTGGGCGTCCCCGTTGTCCTCTCCGGTGCGGTTGTGGTGGTACCGTTCCGGCGAAGGATCGAAGGGAGCCAGGGTCTCCAGCCATTTTTTGTAATCTTCGTGCAGGCCGGGTTCGTCGTCATTGATGAAGACCGAGGCGGTGATGTGCATCGCATTCACCAGGCACAGGCCTTCCCTGATACCCGAGGCCTCCACGATCCGGGAGATCCGGGGGGTGATGTTCAGAAAATCCATGCGTTTGGGAACGTTAAAGGTCAGATATTCCGTTGTTGATCTCATGATTTCCCTGAAGGGGTTTGAGGTTTTTTGTTTCCTTTTTCATGCGAGGTCCCGGGATCTTTGGGCGACTTGATCTTCGTATCCTGCAGCACTTTGCCGATGGTGGCGACCATGCCGCCGATGTCGGTCAGATTGCTCGGCAGGATCATGGTGTTGTTCTCCCTGGCAAGGTTCCCGAATTCATCGATATACTGTTCGGCGATGCGCAGGTTCACGGCTTCTGCGCCGCCCCTTTCCTTGATGACGGCGGCGATATTCTTCAGTCCGATGGCAGTGGCGACAGCGACCTTCTCGATCTCCGCGGCACGGCCTTCGGCTTCGTTGATGCGCCGCTGTTTTTCTCCTTCCGAACGGGCGATAAGCTCCTGCTTGTCGCCGTCGGCGCGATTGATCTTTGCCTGTTTGTCTCCTTCGGATTCCGCAATGGTCGCACGTTTCTCGCGCTCGGCGCGCATCTGCTTTTCCATCGCATCCTTGATGCTCTGCGGCGGGGTGATGTTCTTGACCTCGTAGCGGGTCACTTTCACGCCCCAGGGATCCGAGGCCTTGTCAACGGCCTCCACAATGGAGTTGTTGATCGTTTCGCGTTCCTCAAAGGTCTTGTCCAGCTCCATCCGGCCGATGATGCTCCGCATGGTGGTCTGGGCCAGCTGGGTGGACGCGAACTGGTAATCGTCGATCCCATAGGAAGACTTTACGGCATCCATGACCTGCAGGTAAAGGATACCGTCCACTTCCACGGAAATATTGTCCCGGGTGATACAGGTCTGAGAGACCACGTCCAGGGCCTGTTCTTTCAGGGTGTGCTTATAGGCGACCTTGTCGATAAGCGGGACCAGGATATGGAAACCGGCCGTGAGCGTTTTTTTGTATTTTCCGAGACGTTCGATAATATAGGCGGATTTTTGCGGTACGACCCGGATGGTCTTGGCCAGAACGACGACCGCAATGAGGACAAGACCCGCCCAGATAATGGTTAACAGCATACGGGGCTCCTTTACGTAATGGGTTTGACTTTCAGTCTTATACTGTCTTTGTCAATGATGGTCACCGGGGTGTCCCGGGGAATATCTTCGTCGGCATAGGCATCCCAGGATGCGCCGCGGAACTGCACCTTTCCCGTTCCGTTTTTGATCTCCTTTTCCACGACCGCCCTGCGGCCGATATAGTCATCGACGTCTTCGTCAACGGAATCGTCCTGATCGCTGAAAAAATGTTTCTTCAGCGACCGGCGAAGAAGCAGCAGGCAGGCAACGGAGAAGACCGTAAAGATCATCAGCTGGACCCAGACGGGCATTCCCGGGAAAATGGCCACCAGGATGGCGGTGACCCAGGCGCCGCCTCCGAAAAAGACAACGATCAGTCCCGGGATCACGAACTCCATCAGGACCATGACCAGTCCGACAATGAACCAGACAAGCACCGGTGAAAATTCCATTTCCGACTCCTTTATTTACCGGCCGGTCGCGACCGGCATTTTTTACAGATTCGCTTTGATCGTGCTGATGTACTCGTCGATCTCCTCTTCGCTCATCTTCCCGTCTTTCCGGTAGACCAGCACGCCTTCCTTGTCGAAGACCAGGGTGCAGTACGTGTCGTCCGTCAGTCCCCATTTCTCGACGAACACATGCTTGTTATCCTTGAGATAGATCGTGTCCGGATGCTTCCTCTGTTTGCCTTTCAAAACGATGGAAACGGCAAACCCCGGGAGGCGGGTCGCCTTGTAATTGATCACGGCGACCGTTTCCAGCTTGTCATCCGGAATATCCTCGGCAGACAGGGAATCCTCGGCAGCGGTGTTCAGGTCCGATTCGTCGGGATCCACATAGAACAGGCACCAGACCTTGTCCTTGAGTTCGTTGCTGCTCCAGGAAGTGTTGTCCAGCCTGCCGCCGTCCCTGCCGTCCAGGACCAGCACCGGCGGTTTTTCCCCAACGACGATCTCGCCGGCAACGCCGAATGCGGTCAGAAACAGTGCCAGCAGAATTCCCAATGTGATCTTCTTCATTTTTTACCCTCCGGTATTTATGTGTTAGGTAAAAATATAGAATATTTTTTGTGCTTTACAAACTTATTATTTATTGCAGATATCTGATCGGTGAACAGGAGCCTGCTCCCGATCCGGTCCTGTCCGGCAGACAGATTTTTCCGCGTTCTCCGAACCTCACCGGACAGGCAGGCAACCCGGTGTTCTCAGTCTTGATCTCAATCCCGACCTGTGCTTTTTCTTTTTCTTCTTCGTCATTTTTATCTTATCTTAGCGCTTATGACCATTACAATGTCAAAAATGACCCGGGATACAAGGCCCGTACCGCAGATCATGGCCGATCTGCACATTCACTCCACCGCTTCCGACGGCGAATACAGTCCGGCGGAGATCGCCGGCATGCTCGAAAAACGGCATATCTCTGTCGCCGCCCTGGCGGACCATGACAGTTTCAGCGGATTTTACGCGTTCAGGGATGCTTTCCGGGGCTTCGCCGTTCCGGGAGTGGAGCTCTCCGTCAATTACGAAGGGATCGGATTCCACCTGCTTGCCTACGGTTTTGATCCCGGACACCGTGGGTTTACCGAACGCCTGGAGCATTTTCAGCAGGTGCGCCTGGAACGCATTGAAAAAATGTGCAGGCGCTTAACGGAGCTGGGGTATCCCGTGACCATGGAGGATATCCGGAAGAACTGTCCTCCCGGTACCACCCTCGGACGCCCGCATATTGCGCGTGCCATGATGGCGGCCGGATATATCAAATCCTTCAATGCCGCCTTCCATAAATATATCGGCGACGGGAAAGAGGCCTATATTTCCAAAGCCCGGATGGATCTTGAGGAGGCCCTTCAGCTTGTCCGTGAAGCAGGCGGCGTCAGTATCCTGGCGCATCCCGGCCTTTATCACCGGGAGATCGCCTTCGGGGAACTGATCAAGCTCCCCGTGGACGGATTCGAGGCCTATCATCCCAATCATTCCCCGGCCTATGTGCGCGCCGTGATCAATTACTGCAATACGCACCGGCTTCCCTACACGGGCGGCTCGGATTTTCACGACCTGCGGAAAAACAAGCAGAACGTGATCGGAAAGTGGGGGCTCCTTCAGAAGGAATGGGAACCTCTCCGTTCCTACCTGCAGGAGCATTGTGTGTATGATTTCCCGGCGGTCTGAGGGATCCCGGCGTTGGATGCCGGGCTACTGATGATATTGAACCCCTCTACAAGTTCGGGGTTCTTTTTTTATAAGGAAACATTCTCTGTCCCCGGCATTTCATGCCGGGCTATCAACCTTCAACCCCTCATCTTCGTTCGGGGTTGTGGGGTATGGGATGGCATGACGCAGAACAAAAGGAACTCAATCGTCACATATTGGGGATCCTGAAATAAATTCAGGATGACGCGTTGGTGGAGTTCATGATGACGTGGTCCCTCTGTCCCTTCGTCTCAACGATTCAACAATTCAACGATTCAACAACAAATTAACAAATTAACAGATTAACGAATCAACCTCTCCCGTCCGTCCTATCCGCGGTCGGTGGGAAGTTTCTCCCCCATGATGGAACGGAGGATGAATGAACCGCCGGTATACTGCAGGATGAGGCCGATGACGGACTGGAGGGGGACGCAGATGATCATGCCGATGGGGCCCCAAAGCCAGTGCCAGAAGAACAGGGATACAATGATGAAAAGCGGGGAGAGCTTTAAGCCGTGCCCAAGGTAACGGGGGTCAAGAATATTGCCGAACAGGAACTGGCTGGAGATAAAAAGCGCCGATACGAGGATGAACCGGCCCTCAAAGCCGTATTGCAGCAAATAGATCAGCAGGGGGAATATCGTTGCGATGATCGATCCGATACTGGGGATAAAGTTCAGCAGAAAGGTGATCAGCCCGATCACGATAATGAAATCCAGCTTGAAGAAGGATGCGATCACCATGGCCGAGATCGCCGTTCCCAGGCTGATGATCGTTTTGCGCGATATAAAGGTCTGGATCTTTTTCTGGATCTCCGGGATGATCTCGGGTCTTTTTTTCGTCTTGTAGTTCAGGATCAGCGCCTCCAGGCGCTCTTCAAGGCTTTTGCGTTCCGCAATGATGAAAAGCAGGATAAGCACGACCAGAATGACGGTAACGATAAAATCAAAGAAGCTTCCCATCGTGGCGGTGATAAATTTCTGCAGGGAGATCCGGTCGGCGATCTCGAACCAGTTCACCTTGTCCTTGAAAAAATACTCCGCATCCTCCATGGGGATCTTGAGCTGCAGAAGAATGTCCTGGAAGGCCAGAATAAAACGTTCCTGATATTTGGGGAATTCACTCACAAAGGAACTGATGCTGGCGTAGACCACGGTGCCGATCAGAAAGAGGAACACACTGACGATGACCAGAAGCAACAGGATGATGAGAAAGTTCGGAACGCCTTTGCGGCTGAGGAATCCGGTAATGGGGCTGAACAAAAAGGCGAAAAAGACAGAAAGTACGAGCGGAATGAAAATATGCCGAAGTTCCCGCATGAAAAATATCGCGATGCAGAACCCCGCCAGTATCAGAAGATCCCTCAGGTAACGATCCATGCTGTTCTGTGGTCCCATGCGGTCCATCCTGCCCCCGAATTCCTTTTTTACAATAAATTATAATAAAATTTTTCCTTTTTTGCACGCTTATACCTATTTATTTTTCCCGCAGCAAAACGGAGGAGATTTGAGAAGTTTCCCTCTGTTCCTCCATGCGATACATAAGGGGGATCTTGAAAACGGCAATGTTTATTCTGAACTGAAGTTTTTTAAATAACATTTTTTTTATGATTTATATGGTTAGTTTAAAGATTGACACAAGATAAATATTTTTGTAAATTGTAAGGTCAGGCAGAATAAATACAGGGATCCATGGACCAGTTAAAAATATACAACATATCGAAGCGTGTTACGCCGTTTACCCCCGATTCAACCGAGGGAAATTTCATCAGTAACACTTCCAGGGTCTTCAATGACAACAAGATCGATGTCCGCGTTTTCCTTCCCCGCTACGGATACATTTCCGAAAGAAAATATATCCTGCGCGAAGTCATACGCCTCAAGGAGATCGCGGTCACCATTGACGGCGAAGAATGCATCTCTTCCGTAAAATCGGCTTTCATCCCCGATTCCCGGGTGCAGGTCTATTTCCATATCTATCCCGATTTTTACAGGGAGATCAGTAAGCAGGTCACCAGCAATTACCTCAAACCCCGGAATCCGAATGTTTACAATACCTTCCTGATGTACAGCTTTGCATCACTGAGCACGCTGGAGCGCCTTTACTGGCAGCCAAACGTGATCCTTTGCTATAACTGGCATTCGGCGATGGTCCCCGTGCTGCTGAAAACCGTGTTCAAAGATCATGAATGGTTCAGGGATATCAAGGTCGTCACCGTGCTGAGCTCGGACGAGCCCTTCTTCGCTTTTACGGAAGAGGCTCTCAAACGTTTTGGCATTCACGGGAACACGGAACAGCTCACCGATGCCGAAGGCTTTCTGAAAGCAAACCTCTCCGCATCGGATGCCGTGATACGATTAAAATCCAGGAAGAACGGCAAGCTTGACGCCATGCTGAAGCACGAAGCCGTCAGGAATATTTTATCAGATAAAAAGGAACATTACAGGATATTTGACATAAACACGTCAAACAACGACATTGAATACTGGGGTCCAATTGCAAAAGAACTATATGAATTTCTCGACACACTTTAACGCCCGTTTGACAAGATCAAAACCGCGTCAAAGAATTTTTTCTTTGACTTTTTTTTGTTTTGTGATTCTGGTGCTGTCATTCACGTCATGCTCCGACAACATTTTTGAATCTCCCCACGGGGATCAGAGCCTGGTCATCGACACGCTGCATTACGATCATCAGATCATCAGCGGGATCAGGAACCTCAACGCCGATGCTTCGGGAAGCATGCTGACGGAGAACAAGGCGGGCAATTACCACGGCCTTTCCGCGGAATTCCTGATCAAGTTCACCAACTTTCTCGCCCTTACGGGACTGCCTGACTCCGTCGAGATGAGTATCGATAAAGCGGATGTTGTCCTTTTCCCCTCGAACCACTGGGGTACGGACCCCTCTTTCTCCCTCGATCTTCATATGGCCGGCAATGACACTTCACTCTACTGGGAGAACAACGCCGATCCCCGGGACGTGTTTTCCTCCCTGGAAGGCCGTACGGAATTCTACGGTACGGAAACCATCGATCCCGCCGCGGATTCCGTAAGCATTCCCATTGACCTGGAGACGGTGAATCGCTGGTACAAACGGCCGGATTCGCTGTATGTCAACAACGGATTTATCGTCCGGAAAAATGCGGATTCACGGGGAATATGCGCTTTTTATTCGGCCGAACATCAGACCGGCGATACGGACAGGCGTCCGCGCCTTCGGCTTGAGTGCTCCCTCCGCGACACCAACGGGGTCTATCTTAAGGACAGCACCTTTTACGTCATGACCGGCGGGGATATCCAGAAAGCCGAAAGCAACGCGAATATCGAAGACCACCGGTTCTATCTTTCCCAGGGGAATATCTTCCGTTCCTATGTCATGCTGGACAGCATCCGGCAGGACACCCTGCTCGGACCGACGCGCCTGCTGAACCGCGCCCGGCAGACCTTCGTGATCAACCACCGCCGCAGCGACATCACGCCCGGCGACACCCTCTATCTCACGGCCCGCCTTTTCAAGACGGACAGCTGGGATACCGACAGCCTGCAATACATGTTCACCGCGTATTCAAATATTTTCAGCACCGGGGAAGATACGGTCAGCATCGACATCTCCCAGCTCCTGCAGTATCTGGTGTCAAACGAGAAAGCCTCCGCCTACGAAGGGGTCTTTTTCTATCTGAACAATGAATATAACGATTTCAACTATATTACCATCGATCCCGAAAAATCGGGTCTGGAAGTGATTTACACAAAGGTCGTCAATGAATAAAAAGATCCTGCATTTATTTATTCCCGTTATCGTTTTTTCCTTTTCACTGAGTTATGCCGGTGTATTTGAACTTTACGGGCTGGGAAAGATCGGTTTGAACTACTCGGTGGCCTCCACCGGAAGGGGGAAGTCCTCAACCGCATATTCCGACAGCCTGACGTCAAATCCCCAGAATCCGGCCAATCTCGCCTATATCCGCAAAGCCGGGATGGAGATGTCCCTGAACACGCATCACAATCATATCACCGGCACCGGGAACACGAACAACCATACCGGTTTTTCCTACGGACTTCTGAAATTCCCGGTTGCCGGCAAGGGCGCCTTTTCTTTCGGGATCATGCCCCTGACCACCGCGAACGCCTCCTACCGGATACGGAATGCGGCGCAGCAATACCGGGAATCGTCTTACGTGCAGGGGAACATCTATTCCACCTCCCTGAATTTTGCCTATTCCTTCTTTAAAAAAGGCCAGCTCGCCCTGGGACTGGGGGCGGAACTGCTCATGGGCGGCTATACCCTCAGCAAGGATATCGCATTCGAGACCCCCGGCCTGAACGAGGTCAGTATCGAAAGCGACGAAAGCTTCACCGGCACCCAGTTCACCGGCGGCATCAGCGTAACCCCCTTCCCGCAGCTGACGATCGGCGCGGCATATACCTATGTGCACCATTCCTCGCGCCGTGAGATCATCAGTTACATGTCCGATTCCGACACCTATTTTTATTCCTACCGTGACAGCGCCGGGTTCACCGGTACCGATGTTTTTCCCGATCAGCTGCGCGTAGGACTTGCATTAAAGCTCGCACCGCGTTATATTTTAACCGCTGACTGGATGCAGTATCAGTTTTTGAACGTCGTAAGCGATTTTTCCTTTAATCCGATGTATGAGGGAGCTCAGGCCAGGTCCTTCAATCATTACGGGCTGGGCATTGAAAAACAGGGGATTCTGAGTGAATACCTCCCGTATCACCGTTCAATGACCTACCGGGGCGGTGTGTATTTTGAACAGCATTACATGGCCGATTCGCAGGGACGCCCCGTACAGACCCTGGGACTCACACTCGGGATCGGGCTTCCGTTCACGGAATACCGGAACCGTATCGATGCGGCGTTCGTCTGCGAGTACAATACCGGCACGCTCTTTGAGGACGAGGGGATCGACGCCATACGCGCAAAAGAATTCGTTTATCACTTTACGGTAAGTATAACCATTGCCGAAACCTGGTTTAACACCAAAGGCAAATACAGATAGGAGACAATACAATGCGGGGAAAATCAACAAAAAAACTGTTAACGCTGTTGCTTGGACTTTTTCTTGTTCTGGGAGTATATAATTGCGCCTCTCTTCCGGCCCAGAACGGCGACAGTGACCAGAGCACACAAAAAAAGCAGGAAGAGGAAGCCGTGCTGAACCGCTGCAAATTCTATCTCAGCAACGGCCGTCAGTATATGATCCAGCAATCATGGGAGAATGCCGTGCGGAATTTTAAGCAGATCATTGAAAAGGGTTATGCCGAAGAATTCGCGGACCCTCTTTTCAAGGACCTCGCACGGTCCTATATGAAACTCGGCATGCCGGACTCGGCGGCATACTATATTGACGAGGGACTGAGCTACAAAGGGACTGACAAGCACCTGCTTCAGCTTGCCGGCTACTATAAAGAGCGGGCGGGCGATTACGAAGGTGCCCTGGACGCCTATCAGAAATACAACGCCCTGTATCTCGACGATGTGGAATATCTCAAAAAACAGGCGAACCTGCTTGACGATCTCGGACGCTACGAGGATGAACTGGAGGTCTGGGAGTACATCATTGAGATCGAGCCCAACGACAATGATGCGATCAATGCCATTATCGACGTGCTCGGGGAAATGGGCAGGGATCCCAAGGAATTCTATCAGAAGGCCTGGGAGAACAATCCGCAAAGCGCCTCGAGGGCACTGAAGTATATCAACGCCCTGCTTAACGACAATCAATGCAGTGAAGCCATCCGTGTCGCCCGGGAAAGCCTTCAGTTTAATCCGACGAACATCACCCTGGTAAAAAAGCTTGCACAGGCCTATGAATACAACAATCAGCTGGAAAAGTCCCTGGAGGCCCTTGAGGACTACGCCCGGAAAAACCCCCGCGACATCAGCATGCAGATCGACGTGGCGCTGAAAAACCTCGAGTTCGAGAACTACCAAAAAGCTTACGACATCATAAGCAATGCCGTCAAGGTTGCTCCGCAGAACAAGGAAGTCTATTCCGTCCGCGGAAAGATACTTGAGAACCTTGCCGAATCCGTGACCTTTGAGAACGACAAAGTGGGTGTGAATGACCGGATCGTCTATCATATGGCCTATGAAGACTATCAGAAATCCCGGGAACTGGGGAATTTCAACGCTCAGTTCAGGGTCAAGTACCTGTATGACAACGACCTGACGATCGCAAAACCCAAGGAACGCTTTCTCATCGGTGAGGAAAACAAGGTGAACGGCAATACCTATCAAGCGCTGGGAGAAGAATATTCGTGGCTGGACAGAACGGTAACCGTCGAATAGTGTTCATCGGTTCCGACCATGCCGGATTCGAAGCGAAACAGCACATCATTGACTATATCCGGGAAAAGGGATACGCGGAATCCGTGACCGACCTGGGTACGCACTCTGATAAACGGGTGGATTACCCCGATTACGGCGTGGCGGTGGCAAAAGCGGTGACCGGGCATAAAAACGCCTTCGGTATCGTGATCTGCGGGACCGGGATCGGCATCAGCATTGCCGCCAACAAGGTCCCGGGTGCGCGGGCGGCCCTTTGTACAAGCCCGCTGCATGCGGAAATGGCCCGCAAACACAACGACGCGAATATTCTTGCGCTCGGCGGCCGCACCACCCCGCTTCCCGAAATGGAATCCATCACCGATACCTGGTTCCGGACGGAATTCGAGGGCGGACGTCACCGGCGCCGCGTGGAAAAAATACATGCCTTAACCGAAAAACAGGGGTGACATTATGTACAACAGCATCCGGGAAAACGACAGCGACGTTTTCAAGACGCTGAAAGACGAACTGCACCGTCAGCGCGCTTCTCTGGAGATGATCGCCTCGGAGAACTTTGTCAGCGCGGCCGTACTGGAGGCGTCCGGGAATATTATGACCAACAAATACGCGGAGGGATATCCCGGCAAGCGCTATTACGGCGGCTGCGAACATGTCGATGAAGCGGAAAATATTGCCCGTGAACGCGCAAAGAAGCTTTTTGACGCCGAATATGCCAATGTGCAGCCACATTCCGGGAGCCAGGCGAATATGGCGGTCTATTTTACCCTGCTGGAGCCCGGCGACACCATTCTCGGCATGGACCTTTCCCACGGCGGCCATCTGACCCACGGAAGCCCCGTCAATTTTTCCGGAAAGCTTTATAACATTGTCAGTTACGGCGTAAAAAGATCCACCGGCCACATCGATTACGACGATGTGGCGGAAAAGGCCCGCAAACATAAGCCCAGGCTGATCATTGCGGGCGCCAGCGCCTACCCCCGGCATTACGATTTCCCGAAATTCCGCGAGATCGCCGATGAGACCGGTGCTTTCCTGATGGCCGATATCGCCCATCCGGCCGGCCTGGTCGCCGCCGGCCTGCATCCCTCCCCCATCCCCTACTGCGATGTGGTCACCACCACCACGCACAAAACCCTGCGAGGCCCCCGCGGCGGCATGATCCTGGCGGGAAAAGACACGGAGAATCCCTTCGGTATCGTTGCCCGTAAATCCGGCCGCACGAAAATGATGTCCGAGCTCTATGACTCTACGGTCATGCCCGGGATCCAGGGCGGTCCCCTGATGCATATCATCGCGGCGAAGGCGGTGGCCTTCGGTGAGGCGCTGAAACCGGAATTCAGGGAGTATTCCCGGCGTATCATCGAAAACGCAAAGGCGCTTGCGGATGCCCTGATGCATTTCGACTTCGATCTTGTCTCCGGTGGAACGGATAACCATCTGGTCCTGGTGGACCTGCACAACAAGAATATCAGCGGAAAAAAAGCGGAAAAGCTTCTTGAATCCATCGGCATCACCTGCAATAAGAACATGGTCCCCTTTGATGACCGCAGTCCCTTTATTACCAGCGGCATCCGCCTGGGCACCCCCGCCCTGACCACCCGGGGATTTACGGCGGAGGACATGAAAAAGATCGCGGAGATCATCCATTCGGTCATTTCGGAACCGGAAAACGACAAGGTCATTCAGGGCGCGAAGATCGATGTGCAGACACTGATCGCGGCGCACCCCCTTTATGAGGAAATGGATACATGAAATGTCCGAACTGCGGATATGAAGAGAACCGCGTGATCGATTCACGGCCGCTCAGCAAAGAGAACGGCATCCGCCGGCGCCGGGAATGCGAAAAATGCAAATACCGCTTTACCACCTATGAGTACGTCAGCCTGACCACGGCCCTGGTGATCAAGTCCAACGGGACGCGGGAGGAATTCAATCAGGAAAAGCTTATCCGCAGTATCAAGCTTGCCTGCGTAAAACGCCCCATTTCGGCGGATACCATTCAGCTTATCGTCAAGGAGATCGAGAACAAGATACTGGCCGAAGGGCTTACGGAGATCCCGTCAAAGGCGATCGGCGAAGTGGTGATCGACATGCTGAAGGATATCGACAAGGTCGCCTACATACGCTTTGCCTCGGTTTACCATGATTTTGAGAATGTGGATGCGTTCCACCGCCGTATCCGGGATCTTGAAGAAGGCAATAATAAGCCCTGAGACGATTTTTTAATTGACATTATTGTTTTTAATGACAATATTTACAGCGTAATAAAAAAAAGAGGTAACAATAGACATATCCGTTCGTTAAAGATGCTTGACAAATAAAGGAACTCAAACGGGAGATGTCACATCTTGTAACGACGTGGAACTGAGCGTTATAAGATCGCTCATTTTTTTTAGGAGAGATGTTTATGAAAAGGAATGTACTTGCAGTAATTCTGACCGCCTTGCTTACGTTCTCATCCGCTTTCGCCATCACCAACACCGGTGCCGTCTGGCTGCTGATCGCGCCCGGGGCCCGTGCGGAAGCCATGGGAGAAGCACAGGTCGCCATTGCGGATGATGCCTATGCCTCATACTATAATCCGGCCGGCATGGCCTTCATGGGAAAAAATCAGATCGGCGCCATGTACGCAAAATGGCTGCCGAACCTGGTGAACGACATGTACTATACCTTCTTGTCCGGCGGATACCATGTGCCGAATGTCGGCACCTTCGGGGGGCACGCCATTTATTTGAACCTGGGCGAACAGCAATGGACCGATGAATACGGGAACAGCCTGGGGACCTTTTACAGCTATATGACCGCCGCAAACGCATCCTACGCCACAAAGATACGCGAGAACCAGGCGATCGGCGTCAACCTGAAGTTTGCCTACCAGATGCTGAGCCCCGTCGGGACCCAGGGAGAACAGAACAACGGAAGTTCTTTCCATTTCGGTTTTGATGTCGGCTATCAGCTCCGGGGATTACTGAACAATTATCTCGACCTGGGGGTCGCCATTTCCAATGTGGGCCCCAAAATATCCTTTGTGGATGTCGCCCAGGCGGATCCGCAGCCCACGAACCTGAAGATGGGTATCAATCTGAACCTGCTTCAGATTGAACATAACGACCTGTCCTTTGTCTTTGACGTCAACAAGATCCTGGCCGGAAACCATCCCTCCATGGATGCGAACGAAAATTATATTATCGAACGGGGAAATCCCCTTCACGATAATTACGGCGAGGAGGCCTATACCGACAACTGGTTCGTCGGGATCTTTACCTCCTTTACGGACAACTGGAAATACGACGGCGATATCGATTACAGCGGGGACGGCATTATCGGCGGATATGACGAGGACGGCAATGAAAAGGGCTGGTATAACGACCGGGGGCATTACATCGACTATGTCCGCACCGGAGACGGCGAGGCGTACTGGGTCAATACCGAAACGGAGAATGTCGTCGACGGGCCCGGCACCTATGCGGGCTCCGGCGTGGAGGTCGGATGGGGAGAATTCGGGAATAATGCGGGACAGTTCAGCGATCCCACGTCCGAAGTGGGCTCCCGGAACAGCGGTTCCTTTAAGAACGAGCTCCAGGAGCTGATCCTGAACACCGGCATGGAATACGTCTACAATGACATGTTCGCACTGCGCGCGGGATTCATTTACGACCGCCAGGGCGATGTGATGAACCCCACAGTCGGTTTCGGATTTATCTGGAAAGGTCTCGGATTTGATTTTGCCTATACCGGCGGAAAAGAAGGCCATCCGCTTGCAAACACCATGCGCTACAGCCTTCGCTACGAATTCTAAATCAGTCTCCGCTGGAAGGGTCATGAAAAAATATTTTTGTTTACTATGGATACTGCTGGGATTGCTCCCTCTCGAGGCCGCTTTATTGTCCGATAAGAGCATTCCGCGCGGCACACGGCGCTACCTGACTCTCCGCGTGGAATTTCAGGAAGACGAACACAGCGTCACCACGGGCAACGGCCGTTTCATGACCACGGAATGGACGGGCCACGACACAGTCTATGCCGTGGATGCACTTCCGCACGACCGCGCGTATTTTCGTTCACACCTGAACTTTATCGATCACTACTGGTCGCAGGCCAGCACCGGCCGCATCCGCATAGCGCCCGATGACGGTCTTTTGCTCCCGGCCGGCGAGGCGGCCTATACGCTCAGCCGGCAAATGCGCTATTATTCCGATCCCGACAGTCTGGATCACCGGCTGGCGCGGCTTGTCTACGAATCCGTGAAAGCGTCGGTGGACGCTTCCGAATTTGTCGCCGACAATGACGGGGTGATCATCTATCACGCCGGCGTGGGACAGGATTTCAATATCGATCTCGACGATTCGCCCTTCGATATCCCTTCTTTCTATTTTGACGAAAACTATCTTTCGCAGCACCTGTCCGCCGAAGCATACGGCTGGCTCATTTCCCGGGGCTGCAGGCGCGGGATCGTGCTCCCGGAAACCCAGAACCAGTTGAAGAGGAATATCGCGCTGAACGGGACGGAGATCCTCCTGACCGGGATGCTCCTGGGACTCCCCCCTCTCTACGATACCGAATTCGGGACCTCCGGCGCCGGGATCTTCGGTCTGATGGACCAGGGCTCCAACAACGGCAGCGGCCTGTTCCCGGTAAAAGCTTCCGCTTTTGAACGCTGTTTGCTTGGGGCTGCGGACCCGGTGGAACTGTTTTACAGCGGTGAATATGCCCTCCGCCGGGACGAAGTGTATAAGCTCCCCGTCAGTTCCAATGAATATTTTCTTGTCGAATTCCGGAAGAACACCGGTATCTGGGCGGATTCCCTGTACCGTTCCCGGGACAATATCAAAACCCCCATGGATGTGCTTACGGTGCTGGACTCCCTGGATGTGCTGGACTATACGGTCGAGAACGGGGTTCTGACCTCCCTCAGTGACTATGACGTAAGTCTTCCCGCCTCCGGCCTGCTGATCTGGCATATTGTCGAACCGGAATACTTCGGCGACAACCCCAACCGCCGGAACGCTCCCTTCCTGAACCTGGTGGAAGCGGACGGCGGCGATGACATCGGAAAATTCTACAACACCCTGAACGCATCGGTCAACAGCGGGTGGAAATGGGACATGTGGTTCAGCAACAACCCGGCGTTCAGTGACAACAATCCCTACCTGTACAAACTGCAGTTCAATGACGACAGCCACCCCGATTCACGCAGCGTCAACAACCTTCCCACCGGGATCAACATACGGAACTTCCGTTTTTACGCCGATTCCGCAGTGATCGACCTGGAAATGGATCCGCCTTCGGAATACCGTATCTCCGGGATGGTCTTTGATGAATTCACCACCGCACTTCCCTCGTGGATGACCGCGGAAAAAGCACTGATCGGCTTCCGGGACAGCAGCCTGTACCTCTACAGCGCAGAAGACGGCCTCCGTGAGATCTACTCACAGAATAACACATACAAAAAGCATCAGACCCGCCTGCTGACACAGGGGGATGCACTGCTGCAGGTACTCTATACGGACGGCGGTACGGAGATCACAACACTTGAATATCAGCCTTCGGGCATGCTTTCTGCGGAAAACTTACTAAGCTTCGACTACGAACTTGATCTTGATCATCTGGCCCTGTCCGGGGATTCGCTCTTTCTGCCGGCCCTCTCCGCGGAGGACCCGGCAAAGATCCTCCATACCGGCACGGGGTCGCTGACGGATCTCGATACCTCCGCCGTTGGATTTGTCCCTTACATTCGTAACGGAGCAATTGCTTATATCAAGGCCCGGGAAGCGGCGGTCATGAACGACACGCTGATCTATGCCCGCGATGCGGGGTTTCGGTATTATAACCCTGTTGCCGTTATCCATACGCCCTCTTTCGAACTGCCCGCACTGGCGGCGGACCATTATTTCACGCGCATTGTTCCCGCCCACCTGAACAACGACGGGAAATTCGAAGTGATCGGGATCACGGAATACGAAGGACGTTCCGTGTTATCGGCTTTCAATCATTACGGGTATCTGCTGGACGGCTTCCCGGTCTACGGAAATTACACGGACATCCGGGTCTATTACCTCGGCGGCGAAGCGCGAATCCTGGCCTATGATCCCGCCGGCAGCGTAGAGATCTATAATAACGCGGGCGAACGCCTTGAACATTTTCCCGCTCCCGTCGACGCGGCCTCGTTGTTCATGGAACAGACCGCCGCTGATTCGGCCAGCCTGATCGCGGACGGCAGCATTTACAGCGTCCGCAGCGATTCGGTGTTCTGGGGCTACCGCGGCAAAGACGCCACTTTTACGAACGCGGCCCGCATGATGCAGGAGCTCCCTTCCCCGCCGGCCGGCGATCCGCCGCTGGTCCTGGACGGACGGATCTATAATTACCCGAATCCCGCGGAGGGTAATACCACCCGCTTTCGCTATTATGCCGCCGGGGCAGAACAGGTAGATATCAATATCTACCGGCTGAACGGGGAATTCGTCCGCAGCCTGTCAAAAGCTTCCGTCAACGGTCAGTGGAACGAGATCGTCTGGGATATTTCCGGGGAAAGTTCCGGCGTGTTTATCGCAAAGATCACGGTCCTCGGACGGGACAAGGAAGAAACCTATTTTGTCAAACCGGCGATACTGAAATAAATGCGCGATCACAGAATATATATCTGTTTCCTTTTACTCCTGTCGGTACTCGCGGCGCCGCTTTCCGCCCAGTACGAACCGCATCATCCCGAACTGGAATGGAAGACCTTCGAGACCGAGCACTTCGTGTTCCACTTTCACGAAGGGACGGAATGGTCCGTACGCATGGCCATGGAAGTTGCGGAAACCATTTATCCGCATGTGACGGGGCTCTACAACTGGGAACCGCGGGAAAGAACGCACATTATCATCCAGGACACGGACGACTATGCGAACGGAGGCGCCTATTATTTTGACAACAAGATCCTGATCTGGGCGTCCCCGCTGGAATTTGACCTTCGGGGAAATCATCAGTGGATGTGGAATGTGCTGACCCATGAGTTCTCGCATATCGTTTCCCTGGGCGCTTCGATGAAATACCCCATCAATATCCCCATGTTCTATCTGCAGTGGCTGGACCGCGAAACCCCCATGAAAGAGAACATTATCCTGGAATATCCCAAAGGCATCGCTTCCGTGCCGGTCGCCAATTCCATCGTGCCCATGTGGTGGGCGGAGGGTGTGGCACAGTACCAGTACGAGAACGCCTCCCATGACGCCTGGGACTCCCACCGCGATATGATCCTGCGCGATGCGGCGCTGAACGGGCATGTCATGTCCTGGAACGATGTCGGCCACTTCGGTCACCCGGGTATCGGGAATGAGGCCGTTTACAACACCGGCTACGCGTTCGCCTCCTACCTGGCCGGCCGCTTCGGCAGCGGCATTCATGCGGACATCGCCAGGGCCGCCCGCAACAAACTGCGGCTTTCCTTCAACCGGATCCTGGAGGATGTCACCGGCATGAAAGGGAAAGACCTTTACCTGGATTTCACCGATCATATCCGGCGCGATTATCTGAACAGCACAACGGTCCTCCGGCAGCACCTCGCCGAGGGGGAAACCTTTTTTTCCGAAGGCCCCGGGAACTTCCTGCCATCCTGGTCTCCCGGCGGCGAACATTTCGTTTTTCATTCCAGCAGGGGCTTCGATTACATCAGCTATAATTTTTTATATTCCCTTGACGACGGAAAGCCGGACATGATATCGAAAGACCGCGTCCGCGGGAACGTCGCGTGGTCCCCCGACGGCAATACGCTTTACTTTGCCCAGCGTCAGAAAGCGAACCTCTACGGCTCCACCTGGTTTGACCTGATGAAATACGATTTCAGCACGGAAAAGCTTACCCGGATGACGGAGGATGCCCGCATCTATTCCGTGACCGCCGACCGTTCGGGGCAGCTCTATGTGATCCGCGTCCACGACGGCACCCACAACATCTACCGCTACGATCCGGAAAACTCCGCCATGGAGAACCTCACGGACTTCTCAGAAGGCGAGCAGGTCTTTATCATGCAGAGCGATCCGCAGGGCCGGTACCTCTATTTCGACATGGCCGTGAACCACGGCCGGGATATCTACCGGCTGAATACCGAGAGCGGCAATATGGAGCCCTTTATCTTTGACATTCAGTACGACAACCGGACCCCCTTTGTCACCGGCGACGGAAAAACGCTTTATTACGCTTCGGACCGCACGGGCATTTTTAATATTTACCGGCAAGACCTCACCGCGGAAGCTCCGGAGAGCGAGCTGGTGACCAATGTCCGCGGCGCCGCCATGTATCCGGCGGTCCATCCCCGGAGCGACACCCTGGTCTATTCACAGTTCAGGAACGCACAGTTCATCCTCAGCAAACAGGGCACGGAGCAACACATTCCCAAAGCATACGCGGAGTACAAGGATTACAGCTTCCCCACGGTGATGCAGACCCGCACCGCGGACACACTGCCCCCCGTCCGGGATTACGAATTTCAGTTCAGCAACCTGTTCTTCATGCCTTTCCTGCAGTATGATTATGACGCCATGAAGGCGGGACTGATCTTTTACCAGAACGAGATGCTGGACAAGATGAACCTTTTCGCCATGGCGGATATCAATCTCCGCGGAGATTACGATATCAATGCGCGCCTGGACTTCAATCAGTTCCTCCCGCGCTTTTATGCCGAAGTGTATGCCGTGGGACTGTCCCGGACCGACTCCATTCTTTACAACGATTACTGGACCATGGAACAGAAGGTGCGGTTTTCGCTGAGCGAGCTGTCCCTGGGAATGCATTACACGTGGCGCGCGAAGCATTATTTCGAACTTTCCGGCACCGCGGGAAGCTACACCTCCAATATCAAGGGGGAATTCAACGATCGCTCCCTGGGACTGGTAAAATTCGTACCCGCCACTTATTACAAGGGCCAGCGCGTGGAATTCCGCTACCGGGGAGACTTTACGCGGCCCCACTGGCAGAGCAATATCTCCCCCACCCGGGGCGTGCGTATCAACAAGGTTGTGCTGGCCTACGATCTCAACCAGTTCATTGACGACTATAAGGTCACCGACTACGGGACATACGAAGAAACCTACACCAAACACTACACCCCGCGCCTTGACCTGGACGCCGATGTATTCATTCCCTTTCCCGGCAGCAGGCACAGCGCCCTTTCCTTCAACCTGGATGCGGGAATGATGTTCAATACCCGGATCGACAGTTTTTTCAATTACTTTGCCGGCGGCATGCCGGGGCTGAAAGGCTATCCCTTCTATGCCATCGAAGGCACGCATAAGCTGATCCTTTCATCGACCTTTCGCTTCCCCGTCAGCAAGAGGCTGAACCTGAATATTGAGCCCTTTTCCTTCGAAAACCTGTATCTGGGGCTCTATCATCAGATCGGTGATGCCTGGACCTTCGGGAAAAGCGATCCCGTCTTCAAGCAGGATGTGGGGGTCGAAGCCCGCATCGGGGGGCATTCCTGGTACGGTTTCCCGCTGGCGCTGACCTTTGACCTTGTGTATGCCCTGAACGAGATCGAATACCGCGAGTTCGGGGAGCGTAAGACCCTGGGCAACAATTTTCGATTTTACTGGACAATCTTGTTCGATTTTTAGTATATCATGCCTATGAAACGTTTTATGATCACATTGCTGGTCCTTGCCGCACTGCTGCAGGCGCAGCCGCCGGAACGCATCCGGTCGGGATCCGCAAAGTCCGTTCCGCTGGGCATCGGGATGTCCCTGGCAGTTCCCGGCGCCGGACAGTGGTACGCGGGAAAAAAAGGCATGGCAGCAATGTACCTTGGCCAGAGCCGCTTTCATCGGCGGGGCCTCTATTTTACCCCGGCGCGGCGATCTCAGGGTGGACAACTGCAGGGATTTTTGCCGACGCACACTGGACCGTGGTCAACTGGCTCGATCATTACGACCCTTCCCGGGACCCCAGCACACATACCGCGACCGTGTACGTCGACAACCGGGCCTATTCACCGCAGGATGAAGACGCTACCGTGACCTCATGGCAGATATCGCGGACGGTTACGGAATATGTATCCGCATCGAACGCGATTACCATTTTATGAGAATATCGGAAAATACGAACAGTTCATGAGCGGCTGGGATGACTGGACGGGCGGTATCGTGGATCCGGCGATCCGCTGGAAGGCCTCTACCAGAATATTCCGTCGTCAGTATGCGTACGCCGGCATGCGCCCTTTGATGCCAACGATTTATTGAAAATCGGCGCATATTTCGGAACAGCTTTGTTTTTCAATCATTTCATATCCGCAGTGGATGCCGGTTTTCCGGATAAAACACTACAATGAGAACCGGGAAATACGCGCAAACGTATACTGCGTTCCCTCGCTAAGGGACCTCGGACCGGGCGGGCATAAACACAGGGATCTGTATCACATTCTAAACGTTAGGACTTTATGAAGAAACACATACTCTTAAGCACGGTGTTCATGATCGGCATTCTGATCTCCGGGTGTTCTACGGGAAAAGCGGGGAAAAGCGATGCGGACGAAGAGGAACGCACCTACCTTGAACGCTATGAAGATGCCCTTGAGGCGTTTGAATCGGGTAAGTACTACAAGTGTATCGAGGACTTCAATTTTGTGGTCTTTAACGCTCCCGGCAGCGATATCGCCGATGATGCGCAGTTCTACCTGGCCACTTCGCATTACGAGCTCAAGGAATATCTCCTGGCCATCGACAAATACCAGCAGCTGCTGCGCCGCTGGCCGGAAAGCGACCTCTACGAGGAGACCCGCTTTAAGATCGCGGAGTGCTATTACCGGCAGAGCCCCGGGTATCAGCGGGATGACGAATACATTGTCAAGGCGATCCGCGCCTATCAGGATTTTATCCGTGAATACCCTTTCAGCGAATACCGGGAGGTCGCGGAGGAACGCATTCAGGAACTCCGCACCGGTCAGGCAAAGAAGATCTACGAAGCCGGAAAACTGTACATGGTGCTGCGTGAATGGAAGGCGGCCGCGATCACCTTTGAGGAGATCACCGAGGGCTATTACGACACGCCCCTGCTGAACAAGACCTATCTGCAGATGGCGCGCTGTTACCGGAATCTCAATAACACAGAAAAAACGGCCGATATGCTGGATCAGATCGATAAAGGCGCCCTGAGCGCTTCCGAACGGAGCGACTACAACAAGCTGATGAAAGCAATGGCGGAAACGGAGCAATGAAACGGCTTTGCCTGTACGGCGGCGCATTCGATCCCGTGCACAACGGGCACATCCATTTTGCAAAAGCGATCGTTGCGAGCTTTAAGCCGGATACGCTGTATTTTATTCCTGCCGCCCACTCCCCTTTTAAGCACGGGATAAAGCATGCGGAGGACCGCCACCGGCTGAACATGCTCTCCATTGCCGCACGCTCCGTACCGGATTCGCGGGTCTCCCGCGTCGAGATCGAACGCAAGGGGCTTTCCTATACCCTCGATACCCTGAAATATTTTCACGCCGCATATCCGGGCTCACGGCTTTACTGGGTGATCGGCGACGACAATCTCGACATGCTGGACAAGTGGAAGGGATATCCGGAACATTTCCGCTACGCCGGATTCATTGTGCTTCCCCGCTGTCATGAGGAGGACCTGCAGGAACGCATCGACGCCCATCCCTACGGGGACCGGCTACACGCCCTTGACGCCGGCACTCTTCCGCTTGCTTCCACGGACATACGCCGCCGGATCGCAAGGGGAGAACCCGTTTCAGGCCTGCTTCCCGACGCGGTGAATGACTACATTCAAGAAAACGGATTATACAGGTAGGCAACATGCAGCTTCTTCTGAATTTCCTCATTCTGGCCGCCGGCATCTTTCTGCTCTACCTCGGGGCGAATTATCTGGTCCGGGGAAGCGCCAATCTCGGGCGCATTCTGGGGATCAAACCCATTGTTATCGGCCTGACCGTCGTCGCTTTCGGAACCTCCATGCCGGAATTCACGGTGAGCATGTTCGGCGTGCTGCAGAACGCCTCCGATATCTCCGTGGGCAATATCATCGGGTCCAACATCGCCAACATCGGCCTGATCCTGGGCGTCTCGGGACTTATCGCTCCCATTACCCTGAAATACCATAATGTCCGCCAGCAGCTTCTGCTGCTCTTTCTGGGGTCCCTGCTGTTTTCGCTGCTGGCCTACGACGGCATCTCCCGTTTTGAAGGACTTATCTTTCTTTTGCTCATCATCGCCTATGTTATTTTTCTCATGAAAAGCTCCCGAAAGGGGGAGGTAGTCAAAGACCTTCCCAAAAAGGACAATTCGGTGCCGCGAAACCTGCTGTTCGCTTTGGGCGGCATTGCCGCGCTGGTCCTTGCTTCAAAGGGCATTATCGATAGCGCTTCCGCGATCGCCGCCTATTTCGGGATCTCACAGATCGTGATCGGGATGACGGTCGTGGCCATCGGCACCTCCCTTCCGGAACTCGCCGCCAGCATTATGGCACAGGTCAAACAGGAATCGGATATCTCCATCGGCAATGTGATCGGTTCGAATCTGTTCAATATGTTCTTTGTCGGCGGCGGCGTCGCCGGCATCCGCGGCCTGCCCATCAACATCTCCATCTATGATTTTGAAGTTCCGTTCATGCTGATCTTCACGATGCTGCTTTTCCCCGTGATCTTCGTCCGAAAGGGGATAAACCGCGGCAATGCGGCCGCCTTCCTGGTCCTGTATATTATCTTCATTGTCATTTCCTATCTCTGGCGATAAGATGCATTCCCTTTCCCGTCCTCCCTATACCATCTCCCCGGCGGTCTACGATACGCTGATGGCGGATATCGATTACGCCGGATGGTGTGAATATATCGTTGACCTGGCCGCGGAATTCGATCTCGGCGTGCGTTCGGCCTTCGACATCTCCTGCGGCACCGGGACCTTCCTGCACCTTTTCCCGGCGGAAGCAAAATACGGGATGGACATTTCCGCTCCGATGATCGCCGCGGCAAAAAGGAACTATCCCGGGATCCCTTTTTTTACCGGCAATATGCTTCGCCCGCCCGTCATGGCGGTCGACCTTTACCTGAACCTGCACGATTCCCTGAATTATATCGCCCGTTTCAGCGATATCCGTTCGCATATCGCCTATATGGACAGGATCCTTGGGGCGGAGCAGGCCTATATTTTCGATCTCGCCCTTCCGGCCGTAATGAAAAACTGCCTGATCGACGATCAGATGGAGGACACCACCCCGGAAGGGATCTCCTTCAAAAGGGAAAATTCCTATGATGAAAAACGCCGGCGCGCCATCACGGATATCTACATCAGTTTTCCCGGCGGGAAGACGTATCATGAAAGGCACGTGGAATATATCCATCCCTACGGGGAAATAATAAAATTGTCTGTGGAATTTCCCGAAAGAACGTTTATATTCCTTGAAGAATTCAGTTTCCGGGAAGCGCATGAACATTCAAAACGAATACTCGTAATAATGCAATGATACAATTCAGCCACGTCACCGTCAACTACGGATATGTGCCCGGGGCGCTTAAGGACATCAATCTTCAGCTCCGCGACGGGGATTTTACCCTGATCCTCGGTCCCACGGGCTCAGGAAAATCCACACTGTTAAGGCTGATCTATATGGACATCCTTCCCTCAGGCGGTGTGGTTAAGGTCGGGAAATGGTCTTCCTACCGCATCACCCCCCGGCAGATCAACCTTCTGCGGCGGAATATCGGCGTGGTCTTCCAGGATTTCAAACTGATCGAGAACATGAGCGTATTCGACAATGTGTCGCTGCCGCTGGTCATTGAGGGATACCGCCGGAAATACGTCAAGCGCGTGGTCAACACCCTGCTGGACGAGGTCGGCCTGCTGCACTGCGGCGATCAGCGCGCCTCCACCCTCAGCCTGGGTGAAAAACAGCGTGTGGCCATTGCCCGGGCCATGACCCGGAACCCCTTTATCGTGATCGCGGACGAACCCACCGGGAACCTTGACCGCGAGGCATCGGAAAACGTCCTGAGCCTGCTGCAGCGCATCCACGGGAACGGCACTTCGGTACTGATGGCCACCCACGATTACGAACTGATCAAGGACACGCCCTATAAGCGCATTTACATGGAGAACGGGCAGGTGCTTCCGCCGGACCGGACCATGAACATCGGAAAACAAAGGATCCGTTTACTGACAAAGCAGGAATGAAGTTTTTATTCGTATTACGTCAGACATTCAATAATTTATGGCGCGAAAGAACGCCGGTGCTTGCCACGATCCTGACGATCTTTATCGCCCTCACCATCCTGATCGCGCTTTTCGAGCTGAGCTGGGTGCTTTACAACCAGCTTTATGAGCTGAAGCGCAACCTGGTGGTGGAAGTATACCTGAAACCTTCCGTTCCGGCCGACGAAGCCGAACAGGTCCGGGAAAAACTGAAGGCTTACCGGACCATCGAGCGGATCCGCTATATCTCCAAAGCGACCGCCGCGGATATTTTTGAAGAAGAGTTCGGTGAGAACATCATGGACATACTGGATGAGAACCCCCTGCCCACCTCTTTTGAGATACGTCTTAAATCCTCCTTTAATCACCCGGAATACCTGAGTGTTTTCAAAAAACAGGTGGAGGCCATGCCGGAAGTGGACGAGGTGCATTACCGGCACTCCGTGATCGAAAAACTGGAAAATGTCACGGAGGCCGTCGTGATGGCGGGGATCTTCATTCTTATTATTCTCGTACTTGCCATGAACCTGCTGATCCGCAATACGATCAAGCTCTCGGTCTACGCCCGGCAGCGGCAGATCATGATCATGAAGATCCTGGGCTCGGGGAACCTGCTGATCCGCATGCCCTTTATCCTGGAAGGTGCCTTTGAGGGGCTTGTCGGCGGTATCTTCTCGGCGGCGGGACTGATCGTTGCCCACCGTTTTCTCGCCAGCACCTTCCCCCTGCTGAATTTTCCGGCACGTGTCTATCAGCTTTTATGGATCAATACCGTCATACTTGGCATCGTGATCGGACTGCTGACTTCCGCCGCTTCCACGGGGCATTTTATCAATAAGGTATATTCGAAAAAATAATGAGAGGAGCGAATCGATGAGATCACCCAGAACGGTTTTTATCCTGTGTGCAGGCATTTCCCTTTTAATGTCCTGCTCCGTCAATACCGTTGTGAACACCGGGCTGGATAACGCCCGTAACGAAGGATTCCCCATGTTCGCAGGCAAATCCGTCGGTGTGGTCACCAACCATACGGCGATCGACCGCAACGGCGATCATCTGGTCGACCTTCTCGATGCGGAGGAGACCGTGGAAGTGAAGGCGATCTTTGCCCCCGAACACGGATTCCGCGGCGACACCGAGGCCGGCGTACACCTGGAGGACAATACGGACCCCGGGACCGGAGCGGTCATCTACAGTATCTACGGAAGCACCCGGAAGCCCACATCCGGGATGCTGGAAGGTGTGGACGCACTTCTCTTCGATATTCAGGATATCGGCGCACGATTTTACACCTACATATCCACCATGGGAAATATCATGGAAGCCGCCGGTGAACACGGTATCCCGGTCTATATCATGGACCGTCCCAATCCTGTCGGCCGCCTCGCCGAGGGTCCGGTCCTGCAGCAGGACTACAAGTCCTTCATCGGCATGTATCCCATTCCCATCCGGCACGGAATGACCGTCGGGGAGCTTGCGCTGATGATCAGGGACAACGGCTGGGTGGA
>JAGYLW010000039.1 GCA_018400915.1 Fidelibacterota bacterium | reverse complement strand
ATTCGAACTTCGTTCAAAGGAATACGGAAAGATCACGGCGGTACCCACCGCAAGCAACCCGGAGATCATTTACCATCTTCCCAACTGGGACGAGACGCAGCTTCTGGACATGATCCGCTCCGCAGAGAGCAGTATCCGCATCCAGCTGCTGAGCTATTCGCCCCTGTCCCGGGAAGGGCTCTATGAACATCTGGATTTTGCCCTGCGGAAGGCCGCGGCACGGGGGGTACACGTTCAGATGATCCTCTCGGACTGGAATTTTTACTCGCCACGCATTGAATACATCAAATCCCTGCATGCCATTCCGAACATAGACATAAAATTCTCGACCATTCCCGAGGCCAGTGAAGGGTATATCGGTTATGCACGTGTCGAGCATTGCAAGTTTATGGTCGTGGACGACAAAGCATTCTGGCTGGGAACCTCCAACTGGTCCGAAAGTTATTTTTACCGGGGCAGGAATCTCGGCATCGTTCTGGAGAATGAAAAACTTTCCGGAAGGGTCGGGCAGATCTTCCTGAAAAGCTGGAATTCGGAATATTGCCGCCGTGTTGAATTGGGCAGGATCTACGAGAGAAAAGAAACAAGAGAGTAGGCAAAAGATCTGTCCCGCCGGGCCCCGTGCTGTCAGCGGGGAAGCGTATCGAGATGGCCGACCGATGCCTTTTGCAGTTCCCGTACGCGGCGTATAACGTCCGGGACCGCCAGGGCCGTGTTCTGCGCAAAATACACCCAGTCTACCCCCATGACGGAGCTCCGCCGCTGTTCGCTGTCTCCGGGAGACACGCCCGGGCGCGCAATGATCCAGTTGGCAAAGGCAATGCGCATGGGAGATTCGGGATATACCGGGGAACCCTGCGGCGAACAGCAGTGTTCCGCCAGGGGTTCTTTTTCTTTGTCCAGATAATAGATGACGCTGTGTCCGTTCGCGACCTGGAAGAGCAGAATATGCCAGCCGCTCTGGTGCTGATAGAGGGTGTCGGAGGCAAGATCCGCCTTCCAGGGATCTTCCTGATAGGTCTCCCAGGTATTCAGGTACAGTTTGCTTTTCGTATTGCCCTCCGCATGCCAGACATCATAGGGCAGGTACTCCATGTCGCATTCCGAATAAAGGGAGTCGTTGGGAAAACGCAGCGTGTTGATGGCGTAGAAGGTCTGGATATTCCCGTCGCGTGTTTTTCGGAGCGCATTGTCGAAATACACCCGCGCAGCGTACGTGCCTTCATAAAAGACCGGCGGGGTTTCAATGCGAGAGAGCAGCATGCTTTCCGGGGTATCGGCGGTGGAAACTCTAAGATACATCACGCGGTTTTCCGCATGCCGGGGATCTTCGGAAAAGGAAATATTGTCCCGGGAATAATGTGCACCGCGCGGCGGTCCGTGGATGCCGTCAACAATATTCCAGCCGTTCCGCTGCAAAAGGCTGTCGCGGTTGCTCCGGTAAGAAAAATCATCAAAAAATTCCGGCCGGACCGCTTCCTTTCCGCACATTACACTGATACCTATGATCGCCGGGAGAAGGACCCGGAGACATTTTTGTTTAAAATTTGGTTTCGGCATATGCTATTTCTCTTTCAAAGTAAGTGTGAAAACGCCGGCTTTCACCTTGTTCTTGTCATGGGTAAGGATATTGCCGGCATAGCTGCCGGGTGCGACCGGAAGGCCCCTGCAGATCATCTCCGGGGCGAACGGTCCTTTCAATTTGTAGACGAAGGTCATTTCCCGGGTGATCTTATTGATCGTAAGGGTGTTCTTTTCAGGTATTTTACGATGGACCATCTTTCCCACATATTCGGTGTTACTTTCCCGGACTTTCTCGATCTTGACATTCAGTGTTCTGCCGTTCGTAATGAATACGGCATTGATGGTGTTGCCAAGTGCAACGGAGGAGGTTTCTTCCGCGGTCTCTTCACTTTCATCTTTCTTTATGTCTTCGTCGGTCAGTGTAAAATTGATGTATGACTGCTCCTTTTTCAGGTCAAGAGGCTGATAGAACATTTTGGGACCGTCCGGGGTATTCACCCGCAGGACACCCCGTGCTTTTGTGATATTGTTCACCAGAATGGAGTATTTCGTAAATTGAAGGTCGCAGACACCAAGGCTGCTTACGTCCCCTTTAACGAATATTTTTGAATTCCCGTTGGACATGACCTGGATACCGCACTGACTCACGGGGTAATATTCATGCGGGGCTTCGATCTGAAAACGATATTTATTGTATTGATTCAGTCTCAGGGCGGTTTCAATGTACAGTTCTTTAATAAACCCGAGTTCTTTTTCATATGCTTCGTCATTCAGTTTTTCAAACAGGGGTTTTAGATAAGGAAGAAGATAAGTCTGCAGATATTCCGCTTTGACCGACTTGATCTCCGCTTCGGTGTGCCATCCCCGTGTAAGCTTCTTGTCGAGGCCGTCGGCGTGGAAGAACGCCTCAAGGTATTTGTTGATCTCCGCTTCAATTTCCTCCCGGGTGTTCATGGAACTAAATATTTCTTTCCATTGCTCCAGATTTCTTTTACCCACTCCTTTTTCGTAATAATCGAAGTAAGCATCCCATAACGCCTGCTTTCGTGCCGTCACGGCGGCTTCTCCGAACGAGGTCAACATATAGTCAAAGACCTGCAGGCCGACACCGGCGATCTGGAGCGACCGCCATCCCCATTGGGAGATGGCATAGAACATACTTGTCTTAACAGCACTGGATGCGGCATTCAATGTATTGCCCGTGTAAAAATCATTTGCGATCTGGATCAGGGCAAGTGAATTGCCGATGTTTCCCATAGCGACATCAATTCTTTCAAGTGCCTGAGGCTGGAATACGGTACTGATCATTCCGTGCGGAAGGCTTTCGATCCCATAGGCTTTGGTAAAAACATTCCAGGCCGCTTCGGTCGCGACCGCTTTGTCCGGGTTATCGGGATCTTTAAACACGTCTTTATAAACCGGTTCATGGTAGATAAAAGAGAAGAGCTCGGAGGTTCTGAAAAATCTGGGATCTTTTATTTTTTCATTTTGAGCAAAAAGTCCCGCTGCCAGAGCAAGGGAAAGAAAAAGGGCGAAGTGTTTTTTCATCGGGAACTCCCTTTGTTTAATGATCCTGTGTTAAAATAAAATATAGGTAATTTTTTCAGGAAATAAAATACAAGAAAAGGGCGGGTGCTCAGCCGCGTCCCGAATACCTTCAGGGTTTCGGGGAATGCGGTCTCACTGCGCTCCTGCAGGAGTTAAGAGGGACGCAGCCCCACTGCGCCCCGGCGAGAGATACAGCAGGGTAAATTTGCAGTACGGGATCGTCAAACCGAAAGTTTGTCTACCGCCGGACGTCCGCGGAAAGACGGTGAAGGAAACCCCAAAATTCATGATTAATCGTTTTTCTTTCGGGATTGTTTTGTATTATATTAATAAGCTATGGAAAAGCGTTTGAAAATGTCCGTCACGTCATTCAGTATCATACAAAGGACCGGTATAAAATGAAGAAATTGCGCCGCAATGCCCGGATGTTATGCATTCAGCATTTGTATGCATATTTACAGCAACAGGATGAAACACTGGATGACGTTATCCAGCGCAGCATGTCCCTGAATGAAGAAACGGAATTTGACGAGGAATTTTTTCGCAAGCTGATACACAAAACGGTGAGGGAGATCGATCAGCTGGACGAACGGATAAAGAAACGTTCAAAGAACTGGGATTTTTCCCGCATTACCCTGATGGACAAGATCATATTGCGGCAATCCATTGCCGAAATGATGTATATCGAAGATGTGCCACCCCGGGTCACGATCTCCGAGGCCATAGAGCTGGCAAAGGATTTCTCCACGGGGGAAAGTCATGTTTTCGTGAACGGGATGCTGGACCGTATTTACAAGGACCTTGTGGAAGAAGGGATATTAATGCCAGAGATCAAAGCGGCAAAAGAAGGTTGAAGAAAATATGAAGCTCGATAAAATATTGGTAAAGCTTTTTGGCACCTCATCAGACCGGTATATCAAGAAGATACGGCCGGTCGTGCCGGAAATAAATGCTGCCTGCGATTCCTTTAATGATCTTTCCGATGAACAATTGCGGTCCAGGACCGCTGAAATGATCGAATTTATCGAGAAGCGCCGCAACGAAGCGGAAGCAAACGCAAAAAGGTCGGATCTTTCTGATGAAGCACTCGATGAAGCGATATATAAAGCCGAGCAGGCCGCCCTGGAGGAACTGAGGGCCGAAGCTTTCGGACTGGTGAAACAGGCCTGCAGACGCCTTGTCGGCAAAACGGTCAACGTGGTCGGCCATGAGACCGAATGGAACATGGTGCCCTTTGACGTTCAGCTGCTGGGTGCACAGGTCCTGCATAACGGCGATATCGCGGAGATGAAAACCGGTGAGGGAAAAACGTTAGTGGCCACCATGCCGGTGTTCCTGAACGCGCTGACCCGACGCGGCGTGCACATCGTGACGGTGAATGATTACCTGGCGGAACGCGATGCCGAATGGATGGGCGCGGTGTACAAATTCCTCGGCCTTTCCGTGGGCAAGATCCTGAATTCCATGCCGCCGTCACAGCGCAAACAGCAGTATGCCTGTGACATTGTGTACGGCACGAACAATGAGTTCGGGTTTGATTATCTTCGCGACAATATGGCGACGCACAAGGAAAACATGGTCCAGCGGGGGCATTACTACAGCATCGTGGATGAGGTTGACTCGGTGCTGGTCGACGAAGCCCGGACGCCGCTGATCATTTCAGGCCCCGTGCAGTCCAATACCCGCGAACAGTATAAAAAACTGCGCCCCCAGGTCGAGAAACTGGTGCGGGCGCAGAAACGCAGGATCAATCAGCTCCTGGATGAACTGCAGAAGATCCCGGCTGACAAGGAACATGAGCTTGAGGCGGGGACCCTTCTCCTGCAGGTGCAGCACGGCGAGCCCAAGAACCCGCGTTTCCTGAAGCTCATGCAGCAGGCGGATATGCAGGACAAACTGTTCCGCACGGAAAACTATTATATGCAGGAAAAACGTCTGCATGAGATCGACGACATGCTGCTTTACGCCATCGATGAGAAGACCCATACCATCGACATCAGTGACGAGGGAAGGAAGGTCATGAACCCGGATGACCCCGAATATTTCGTCATTCCCGATATCGGCGAGGAATTTGCGGCAGTGGATGAGGATCCCAATCTGTCCGTTGAGGACAGGATCAAAGCGAAGAACGAACTGCAGAAGAAATACAGTCAGAAAAGCGAGATGATCCATAATATCACGCAGCTTCTCCGCGCCTATGCCCTGTATGAAAAAGATGTTGAATACGTCGTGAAGGACGGCAAAGTGCTGATCGTGGATGAATTCACCGGCCGTATTCTTCCCGGCCGCCGCTACAGCGAGGGTCTGCATCAGGCGATCGAGGCGAAAGAACGCGTCCGCATTGAAGGAGAAAATCAGACGCTTGCGACCATCACGCTGCAGAATTATTTCCGCATGTACGACAAGCTCGCGGGAATGACAGGAACGGCGGCCACCGAAGCGGCGGAGTTTGAAGAGATTTACGGCCTGGAAGTGGTTTCCATTCCCACGAATGAACCGGTGATCCGTGTGGACAAGGACGATCAGATCTATAAAGGCCGCCAGGCAAAACACAAGGCCATTGTCAGGGAGATCAAGGATTGTTTCAGAAGGGGACAGCCGGTGCTCGTGGGGACGATCAGTGTGGAGATCTCCGAGCTGCTGAGCAGAGAACTGAAACGCGCCGGCATACCGCATAATGTATTGAATGCCAAACAGCATCAGCGGGAAGCGGAGATCGTTTCAATGGCCGGTCAGCCGGGTGCGGTGACCATTGCCACGAACATGGCGGGCCGCGGTACGGATATCAAGATCACCGACGAGGTGCGCGAAGTGGGCGGCCTCAAGATCATCGGTACCGAGCGCCATGAATCGCGGCGGATCGACAATCAGCTTCGGGGACGTGCCGGACGCCAGGGGGATCCCGGCGAATCCGTGTTCTTTATTTCCCTGGAAGACGACCTGATGCGTATCTTCGGAAATCTGAAAGGCAGGGCGTTGCTGGATGCCATCCCGGATGACGAGGTGATCGCTATGCCGATGATGACCCGGATGATCGAAAAAGCGCAGAAACGCGTTGAGGAACGCAACTTCGGCATCCGCAAGCACCTTTTGGAATATGACGATGTCATGAACAAGCAGCGGGAGGTCATTTACGACCGCCGTTCCTACGCGCTGGAAGGCGGTAATCTTCAGAAAGAGATCCGGAGGATGCTGAAGGACTACATCGAAACGACGGTGGAGGAATATACGCAGGACAGCAATCCCGACAACTGGAGATGGGAGGAACTGCGCCAGGAGACCCTGACCGTCCTGATGAGCGATATCCCTTCGGACCATGCCTCCATGAAGCGTGAGGAACTGACAGAATATCTGATCAAAGAGGCGCAGGAAACGTATGAACGCAAGCTCTCGCAGTATCCGGACGAAGTGATGCGGGATTTTGAGCGCTGGGCTTATCTGAACAGCATTGACGGATTATGGAAAGAACACCTCTATGAGCTTGACCAGATAAAAGAAGGTGTCGGCCTTCAGGCTTATGCGCAGAAAGACCCGCTTCTGATCTACAAATCCGAAGCCTTTGAATCCTTCCGGAACCTTCTGGACCGGATCAACCGCACGACCCTGCGCATCCTGTACCGCACAGAGATACAGCTGCGCGAGGAACCCCGGCCGGCGCAGCAGCAGCTGAACATCCGGCACCCCAAGACCCAGAATCTGGGATTCGGGTCCGGGCCGCAGGATCCCCAGGTGCCCGCTCAGCCCAAAACCTCCTCTGCGGGCAAAAATGAGCCCGTGCGCCGTTCACAGCCCAAGGTCGGCAGGAACGATCCCTGCCCCTGCGGAAGCGGCAAAAAATATAAGAATTGCTGCGGCAGGATCGTCTGACCGGAGAGAAGCAATTTCGGGTTGCATGTTTTGAGGGAGGAAAACATCGGAAAGTATGAAAGGCTACTTCCGGTAGGATATCAAGCATCAAAGACATAGATCCGGTATTTTACCGGATCGCTTTTATCCCCTGAAATTATTTTTATGACCGTAAATGTGCCGGCGTTTATTGCGGGAAGATCAGCGCGGAAGTGTCGAAGCCGTAATTTCCGGCAATAGCCTTGAGCTTTGCGAATACCCCCGGATCCAGCTGCGGTTTCCGTGAAAGCACCCACAGGTAATCCCTGGAGCTTCCGCTTACCAGCGACCATTGATAGTCCGCCGTATCCAGCGCGATGATATTATAGTCCGAGTAAAAAGGACCGAAAAAAGACACCTGTATTCTGCCGGGTTCATTCGGATCGGGAATGACGGCCTTTGCTTTGGCTTCCTTGAATTTTCCTTTTTTTATGCCGGAGTTGACAACGCGGATACGCGGGCGGCCTTCCTTGTCCGGATCCATGAGGGAATAGTTTGCCTGCGTTTTGGTCATACCTTTTTCAAAAGGAACGTCAAGCCGTGCGTATTCATACCATGTGCCGAGATAGCGGTCGAGTTCTACTTCATTGACCGTATCCAGCGAGCGGGAAAAACTTGAAAATTTCATAGAGGTGCACCCCGTTAAAATGAAAATACCTGCAATCAGAATGGGAAAAATCTTTTTCATGTTGTCTCCGTTTGCTTTTATAAAAATGAACTTAAAAATATTATTTATTAAATTCAACAGTATTATGTTCCGTTTCAGCGGAGGATCAGCGTCTCCCGCAAGGGAATGCGTTCTCCGTCAACCGTGTGCAGCACGGCAAGAAGCAGATATATTCCGCGTGCGGGATAGGCGCCGTTCCTCATTTTTCCGTCCCAGAAAATACGGGTCGACGGCTGCGAAAAGAGGGAGCGTTCAAAACGCATGATCTCCTGCCCCGCCATATTGCAGCAGATGAGCTCACAATAAGACAGTCCGTTCTCCGCGTCAATATTGAACCGGAGCATTTCATCTTTTCCGGGCGAAAAGATTTGCGGGTCCACGCTGAGCCGGTTGCGGTAGCCGGGAAGAGCGGTAATGCTGTTCCGCTTGCCCGGCGTCATTCCCTGCGGTGAAACGCTGGGATGCCAGATCCCGGTATGCGACGAGGAGATCCGGCCGTATTGTTTTTCCAGACTTTTCCCGCTTTGCAGTTCCGGGTGGTAGCGCAGGTCGCAACTGTCCATACGCCGGCCCATCGGGTCATAAAGGGAAAAGACGGCTCCGTCGTTCGGAAGTACGGGAAATCCTTCCAGGGGCATAAACTTGCCCCCGGGGATGTTGGCCGGCCGCGCCTCCTTGTTCGCAAGCACTGTATAGCATTGCGATGCGGCCCCGGAAAGCAGGTTTTCTTTGTGATTGACCCGCAGGACCCAACGGTCCAGGTCACAGGGAAGGTCTCCGCATTCCAGTTCGATGAATTCGTGTTGTCCGTAAGCGGGAAGCGGGTCAAAAAGGAATTCGTTAAAATAACAGGGGGTCTCCTCATAAGGGGAGTAGTACCGGAATTCCGAGTCAAAAAAACTGCTGTCCGGACAATAAACACGGCAAGTCTGCGTTCCCGGCACGAACATGCCGGAGGTATCCGGGAATATTCGCAGGGTATCGCCGGGCTCACTGGGAGGGAGCGGAAGCGCCGTGCTTCCCCGGGGAGTTTCAAAATGGACCTGCTGTGCTTCAAGCGGAAAATACCCGTCGTTTATCACCCGCAGGCAGAGCGTATCGCCGGCGGTGAACAAAACGTTTTCATCGGGGAAGGATAAATGCAGCAGTTTTTTACTGCTGGGGTTGGGTGTCCCGGGGGATCCCGTAAAGGAAACTTCCCAGTTCCGCGGGTCCCGGTAATCGAGTGCGGTATGTGTGAGGGACATGGCGCAGTCATCGGGGATCGACCAGTCGGGGCCGTACCGGAGTTTGCAGATGACTCTGCCGTCCGGGTTCAGAAGGCCGATCTCGTCCCCCCGGTTGTTCAGGCGGCGCCATGCGGACGGGCATAGCGCATTGCGGACGGAAGGGAAATCATCGTGGAAAGATCCGGAAGCGGCGATCACAAGCAGGGAATCGGGATAGAGGATATAGGAGGTATCCAGGCGGACCGACCCCGTCTGATCCGCAAACCGCAGATCCGTGAACTGTACGGGCAGTTCCGCCTTCGAGCAGAATTCCACATACTCCGTGCCGAAGCGGTCGCCGGTCTTGCAGACGAATTCCGTGATGATAATGTCATCCGGAGAAAGGGGGATATGATGTTCAACACCCAGGGTATCCCGGATATCATTCCCTGCGGAGAGAAAGGCCCGGACCCGTACGCTTCCCCGGTTCCGTATCCGGGCGGAATGGGAAAAGCGGCAGGAATCCCCGCGCTGCAGCAAGGTTCCCGTATGATAGTGCAGGGTGTCGGAGAGATCATTGTCTGCGCTGTATGTATCTATAAGATATCCGTAATCGAAAGCAGCGATCTGCTGAAGGCCGCAGTTCCGGATCAGAATATCAACCTGCATCCTGTCGTTCTCACAGGAACATGTCACGGCGCCGATCTCAAGGTCACGGTCTTTCGGGCTCACGGAGTTGCGCGCACCGGGCGTGCCCTCCGGATCAAGGGACTGCATCCAGATATCCCGGTCCGGCATATAGCGCTCCATGGTATACGTTTCTTCCGGCCACTGCGGATCCCCGGTGGTATAGGAATCCGCGATCTTCCGGTCTCCGTCCAGTATTGCAAAGCGCTTTGCGGTGCTGTTGGAAATGCCGTACATCCCGAAGCGGGAATCTTCGATACTGAAACGGGGTGTCCCGTCCGGGATCAGGTCATCGTATTCACCGGAGTAATCCGGGTCCAGGATAATCCCGTATACTCCCGGAGCCAGCATCGAATCCGGAAAGGGGATCACGGCATCCGTATCACGCGGGTCGCAGAGAAAATAATCGCTGATCCGGACAACCGTTTCACCGCAGTTGATCATTTCAATGAACTCACCGCTGCTCTCATCTTCGGCGTCGATCATGATCTCGTTGAGAAGGATCTGCGCAGGAGAAAAGGAAATGATCAGCAACAGCAGCCAATATTTCAGCAGGATTTTCATGCGGTAATTTACAAAAAGGGAAGAAAAAGGTCAGTGACCGCCGTCACAGGAAGGGATTATTTTTTTAAAAGCCTCCGGCAGGCCTTCTCGGACTCCCGGATGATCTCGTCTTCATCCTTGACCTTACGGTCGCGCATCAGGATATTCCCGCCGCATATGACCGTATCGATACATTCGTTATCCGCGCTGTAGACCATATTGGAGAGAATGTGATCCGAAGGCGTCAGGGTATGATGATGCCGGCGCACCAGAAGGCAGTCGGCAAGCATGCCTTCCCGTATCTCTCCCGCATCCAGCTGCGCCCATTTTGCACCGTTGCGGGTTGCCATCCCGAACACCTCTTCCGCCGGGGCGGTCGTGGGATCTCCGCTGAGGGATTTTGCCCACAGTGCCGCCAGTTTCATTTCCTCAAGTATGGAAAGGTTATTGTTGGAACTTGCGCCGTCCGTTCCCAGCGTGAGAAGAATACCGGCGTTCACGGCTTCTGCGTACTGAAAATTACCCGAGCACAATTTCATGTTCGAAGCCGGGCAATGGGCAATAATCACATCGTTGTCCCTGAGAATACCGCGTTCCCGGTCGTTGATATGCACCGCGTGCACCGCCAGGACATCGGGACCCCAGAAGTCCATACTGTCAAGGTATTCCACCGGCCGCATACCGTGTTTCTTTATACAGTTCTCCACCTCAGAAGCCGTTTCGGAAATATGGATCTGAACCCTTTTCCCCAGATCGCGGGCAAGTTCAATACAGCTTTTCAGCGCATTCCCGGAATCGGTGTAGATCGAGTGGGGACCCAGCACAAAACGTACGCGGGGTGAAAACTCTTTTTCGTGACTGAACACACCGGTATTGCATTTTTCCACCTCCCCGGAAGTGCCGTCAGGATCGATGATCACCGGAGCAATATCCGCGCGTATGCCCATTTCCTCTGCGGCCCGCGCCGTTCCCAGAGGGTACCAGTACATGTCGTTGAAATACACGGTGCCGGACTTGATCATCTCCAGAATGGCGAGGCGGCTGCCGTGATAGACATCTTCTTCGCTGAGATTTTTTTCCAGTGGCCAGATATGATCGTTCAGCCAGGAAAAGAGTTCGATGTCATCCGCATACGCACGCATGAGGGACATCGCCGCATGCGTATGCATATTGTAAAACGCCGGCAGTATCGCAAAAGGCCGTCCGTCGATCACGGTGTCGGCGACGATATCGATCTTCCCGGCAATACGCCTGAAGCGGCCCTTTTCAATGTAAATATCGGTGGTCCTGTCGAAGAGCTGTACGTGTTTTATGAGAATGGACATTCCTACTCCTTATAGCGTTCAGGCCAGTGCCGGATCAGACGTTCGAAGATGAATTTTTCGTATCCGTGCGTTTTGGGCCGGTAAAGTGTCCCGTCCGGCTTTTTTTCCGGCATGTAGTCCTGTTCTGCAAAGCCTTCTTCCTTGTCGTGCGGGTACTGGTAGCCCAGCCCGTACTGGAATTGTTTCATTGTCTCGGTCGGCGCATTGCGAAGATGCAGGGGTACCGACTGAAAGCCGCTGTCGCGAACCGCTTTTTGCGCGCGGTTGACCGCCATGTAGGAGGCGTTGCTTTTGGGGGATGAGGCGAGAAAGGTCGTGACCTGCGAAAGCACGATGGCCGCTTCCGGCATACCGATGGCTTTGACCGCCTGAAAACCGGCGTTTGCGATCACCAGTCCCTGGGGATCCGCATTTCCGATGTCTTCCGATGCAAGTATGATCAGGCGCCGGGCGATAAAGACCGGGTCCTCGCCGCCCTCCAGCATCACCGCCATCCAGTACACCGCGGCATCGGGGTCGGAACCGCGCACACTCTTGATAAAAGCGGAGATCGTATCGTAATGGTAATCACCGTCTTTGTCATACAGCAGGGCACGTTCCTGCAGCGCACTTTGGATGGCCTCTTTGTTCAGGGAAACCGCGGTCCCCGAGGGATCCTTTCCCCGCGCGAGCTGAACGGCGATCTCGAGGGTGTTGAACATCTTTCTGGCATCGCCTCCGGAGGACATGATGAGGAACTGCCGGACTTCCGGGGGAAGTTCCAGCCGGTATCCGGACAGCACGATATCTTCTTCCAGGGCGCGCCCGATCAGTGCATTGAGATCCTCGTCCCGGAGTGACTGCAGGCGCAGTATGCGGCATCGCGACAGCAGGGGGGAGATGACCTCAAAAGAGGGATTTTCCGTCGTGGCGCCGATCATCACCAGTTCGCCGTTCTCGACCGCGTGCAGCAGGGCGTCCTGCTGGCTCTTGTTAAAGCGGTGGATCTCATCGATAAAGAGCAGGGTCTTCTTTCCCATGGATTGATGGGAAACAGCTTTGCGGATGATCTCGCGCACGTCCTTCACGCTGCCGCTGACCGCCGAAAGCTCGTAGAACACCGCATCTGCCGCTTCGGCGATGATGCGTGCCAGCGTGGTCTTTCCCGTTCCCGGCGGTCCCCAGAAGATCATCGAGAACAGCGACTGGGAACGGATCATATTGTAAATGAACTTTTCTTTGCCGACAAGGTGCTGCTGGCCCGCGAACTGGCCGAGGGCAGCGGGACGCATCCGTGCCGCCAGCGGCGGAAGATTGGTGGAGGATGTAAAAAGGGTTTTTTCCGGCATAATGAAAAATACACATTAATGGCGGAAAGGCAAAAGGTTAATCGGGGGCGGGGAAGCGGAGAAGCGAAGAAGCGAAGAAGCAAAGAAGCAAAGAAGCTAAGAAGCAAAGAAGCTAAGAAGCGAATAAGCGGGGAAGCTAAG
>JAGYLW010000038.1 GCA_018400915.1 Fidelibacterota bacterium | reverse complement strand
GTCAGCCTGGGATTTACCGAACCCTGGCTGATGGGACGCCCCAATACCGTTGGGCTGAACCTTTACTATTCCAAACGCGAGATGACGGAAAGGACCTACTACTGGGAACCGTATGACCGGAAGACCATCGGCGCCACCACCCAGTTCGGACGCCGGTTCCGCTGGCCCGACAGTTATTTTCGCGGGAACTGGGCCCTGACCTTTGCCTACAAGGAATACTTTAATATCCGGGATGAGGATTATTTTCTCGAATACAATCCCTCGGGACAGGAGGAGCTTTGGGGCAACAGCTTTACGCAGGTGATCACGCGCGACAGCCGGGACAAGCCGGAATTTCCCAGCCGCGGATCGAAATTCGTGTGGGATACACAGCTATCCGGCGGGATCTTCGGAGGAAAAGAGGAGTTCGTGAAAGGCCGGGTCACCTTTGAGTCCTTTACGCCCATTATTGACAAGGTCGTGTTCTATCAGAATTTTGACGTCGGAGCGATCGTTCCGTACGGGAAATACGGCGTAATCCCTTATGATGAACTTTTTCATCTTGGCGGTGCAAATGCAATAAGTTATATTACACCGTTGAGGGGCTATGAAGACGGCAGTATCTGTCCGCCGAATTCTTCCTATGAAAGCGGCAGCGCCCTGTTGAAATATTCTGCGGAACTCCGCGTGCTGCTGTCGCCGAATCCCACCTTGTACGTCCTGGCTTTCGCGGAGGCGGGACGCATATGGGATGATCCCCGGGATATCAAGGTCCCTGAAATGGCACGGTCCGCCGGTTTCGGCGCACGCGTCTATATGCCGATGATGGGAATGCTCGGTGTTGATTTCGGATACGGCTTTGATGAATTGTATTATTACGGAAGCAGCGGAAAAACGGTTTATAAATCACCGGGCTGGGAAACGCATTTTGTATTTGGGATGCCATTTTAACTATTAACAAAGGAGAATATGTTGTGAAAAACTGGAAAAAAATACTTGTACTGATGACCCTTGCCGTTGCAGTGGTCTTCGCTGCGGGCGAGCTGAAGATAGGCTTTATTTACTCCGAACAGATCATGGTCGAGTATCAGGAAGCCGTCGATGCAATGAAAAAGCTTGAGGCGGAAGCAGAGGAGCTTCAGAACGTGTACAAGGAAATGCAGTCGGATTATCAGAAAATGATCGAGGACTTCGAAAAACGGAAAATGGTGAGTTCCGATGCCTGGAAGACCCAGAAGCAGAGAGAGATCATGGATAAGGAGCGCCAGCTGCAGGAATATCAGATGGAAAAATTCGGGCAGCAGGGAGAGATCTACCGGAAGGAACAGGAATATCTCGGTCCGGTGCTGGACAAGATCAACGAGATCCTGAAGCGCGTCGGGGAGGAAAAGGGATACTCCTATATTATTGACGCTTCCAAAGGCACGATCGTGTATGCCGACGAAAGCCATGACCTGACGGAATTCGTACTGGAAGAGCTCAAGAAGTCAAAGTAAAAACAGCATTTGACCTGCCGGCAAAAATACTGCCCCGTATTGACGCCGGCTTTTTCTTTGCATAAGAAATGAAGCGCATTATCTACATTCTTTCCATTGTCTTCATCTGCACCGGTGCGCTGCAGGCTGACGGCGATGCGGAAGCTTCACGGTATATGCGCAAACTGAACATGCTGCCGCTTCCCGCGCCGACACAGGATGCGGCAAGCATATATGCGGGAGCGGGATTTGCATTTCCGGAGTACTGGCTTCCGCAAATCGGCGTCAATATCCCTTTCGGGGGGAGGTATCATTTTATCGGCGGTCTCGGGGCTGTCGCCGAACCGCTTTTCAATGAACTGCTATACCGGTTTTCCCTGGGTTTCGGCACCGGGGACGTTTTTCAGGGAGACTCCACCTTCCGTTATCTTGCCGGAATATCGGTCAACCGTTATCGGGCGATCAGCTACGGCAATCTGTCTCCCGGACTTCATGTGCGGATCATGAAAACAGGATCCAGGTTCACACTTGCTGCGGGAATGGAACTTAGCTTTCAGCATCATGAGATCCTTGAGAACGATCTTCTGAGCGAACGGGATGCACATCTTTTCGTATTGATGCCGGAGCTGGCGCTATATACTCGCTGGGGAAACATTCACATGAAATTTCAGCGGGATGCCGTGGCGGCCGGAGTCTCCTGGACCTTAAAACTCGGATAGCGGATGAAAACAATAGGATTACTTGGTTCAACAGGTTCCATCGGCAGGAATGTCCTGCGCGTTGTGCGTGAGCATCCCCGGGATTTTTCCGTCAGCTACCTTGCCGCCAATACGCAGGTCGAACGGCTTGCCCGGCAGGCGAAAATATTCCGTCCGCAAACCGTGGTGACAGCGGATGAAACAAAGGGCGGGATCCTGCGGCAGCTGCTTGCCGGCGAAGGCATCCGCGTCGAGGCCGGATACGAGACCATGGTAGCGCTTGTCCGGGAAACCGATGTTAACGTGGTTTTCAATGCCATTGTCGGAAGCGCGGGACTCCGGCCCACGGTCGCGGCTGCGGAAGAAGGGCGCGATATTGCGCTCAGCAATAAGGAAAGCCTTGTCATGGCGGGGGAGCTGATCAACCATCTTTGCAAAAAGACGGGGGCCAGGATTTTTCCGGTGGACAGTGAACATTCGGCGATCTGGCAATGCCTGGCCGGGGAATCCGCGGAAGATGTGGAAAAGCTTATCCTGACGGGATCGGGAGGCCCTTTTTTACGGCGCTCCCTATCGGAGTTCCCGCAGATCACTCCCGCCGAAGCGCTGAAACACCCCAACTGGTCCATGGGGCCGAAGATCAGCATTGATTCCGCCACAATGATCAATAAGGGGCTCGAGCTGATCGAGGCCTTTCATCTTTTTCATCTTGACGCGTCAAAAATTGATATCGTTATTCATCCGGAATCCATCGTTCACAGCATGGTGCAGTTCCGCGACGGTTCCGTGAAAGCGCAGCTTGGCGTTCCGGACATGAAGGTGCCCATCCAGTATGCGCTGAGTTATCCCCGGCATTTACGTTCGGAGTGGCCCCGGCTGGATCCCGGCAAAGGCCTCGGACTGCATTTTGAAGCACCGGATACGGAGCGTTTTCCTGCACTGATCCTTGCCCGGAAGGCCCTGGAGCGCGGGCAAACCTATCCCGCCGTGTTCAATGCGGCCGGTGAGCGTGCCGTCAGGCAATTCCTGAACGGTGCAATATCCTTTCCCGAAATAACGGCGTCAGTAAAAGAAGCGCTTGACAGGCATAAACCCCTGGATCCGCTCAGGCTGGAAAATATTCTGGCCCTTAGCGGCATGTAGAAAAAATATTTTTTATTTTTAAATGATACTGCTATATTATAAAGATTCAAACTAACTGGGGATAACATGAATGAACTTATTGCAGTTGTCGATGATGAAAAAAGCATACTTGAACTCACGACCATTCATTTAAAAAAATCCGGATTTCAGGTTGTCAGTTTTACCAATGCACAGGACTATCTGGATTTTATTCAGAAGACGATACCCGACCTGACCATTCTGGACCTGATGCTTCCGGACATGGACGGGATGGACCTCTGCAAAGACCTGCGGCGTGATGACAAGTATAACAATATGTCCATCATCATCCTTTCCGGCCGTATTGACGAATCGGACACGATACTGGGCCTGGAGCTGGGAGCGGACGACTATGTGAAAAAGCCGTTCTCCCCCAAGGAACTGGCCGTCCGTGTAAAGACCGTGCTGCGCAGGAAACAATCCCGGGAAACACCGGCCAAAAATCAGATCAACATCGACAACAAGATCATTATCGACGTGGACCGCTACGAGGTGCGGATCGACGGGGAACCGGTGGCGTTCACCCCGACGGAATACCGCATCCTGAAAATGCTTGCCGAAAAGAACGGCAATGTGCTCCGGCGGGAAGAGATCCTGTATAATCTGTGGGGAAATGAAAAGATCGTCGTGGATCACACGGTTGACGTACATATCAAACATCTGCGCGAGAAGCTGGGGAAGTATGCCGGTCTCGTGAAAAATGTGCGCGGCGTGGGGTATAAGCTGGCGATCTGACGGAAGATCATCAAGCAAAGATATGAAAGAGGCCGGATCTGCCGGCCTTTTTTATTATTGTTCAAATATCCGTCACACATTATTATCTATAAATCTTTATATTACAGTTATATATAGCAAAAATTAATTTTTAAAAAAACAATTGTAATCCTATCATTTCATTGTATATTCCGTCAGAATAAAACAGAACGAGAACGATAAACCGAAAGACGATACAAGGCCCGGTCATGCATATAAAATACGGAAAGCAGGCAATACGAAAGAGACTGCCCGGAACACGCCGGCCGGCGGGGATACCTTCATTGTTGCCCCGGAACGAGCTTTTTTGTGAATGCAGCCGTCATGTTTGACGGCTTTTTTATATCAGCGGGAAAATGCGGAGGGAAAGCACTCATGCAAAACAAAAAGAGAGTGAAAATCCGAAAGCGTCCGGGAAAACCGGGACGCATTGCACGGAGATCACGTGTGCCTTTTGTTGTTTTTGCCGTCATATGCCTGACGGCATTTTTGTATGCACAGGAAAAGCACGGGAAGATCAGCGGAAGGGTGATCGACAGGAAGACCGGTGAACCGCTGATCGGCGCCAATGTGACAGTGAAGGGAACCGCCGTCGGAGCGGCGACCGACCTTGACGGATACTATTATATTTCCGGCCTGCCTTCCGGGAACTACCAGTTGATGGTGAGTTATGTGGGGTATGAAACACAGCATATCAGCAACGCGGTAGTAACGGGGAGCGATCTTTATCCTCTGAATATTGCTTTGCGTCCGGCCGTGATGAACATGAATGAAGTGCTGGTCGAAGCGCGTGCGAATTCGGGTTCGGACGCTTATTTGCTTGCGGAGCGGGAGAAGAGCGATAAGATACAGGACGGCGTTTCGGCGGAGCAGATGTCCCGGGCGGGGGACGGGAATGCGGCCGATGCCGTCAGGCGTATCACGGGAGTTTCCGTAAAGGACGGGAAATACGTTTCCGTACGCGGGCTAAGTGACCGTTACGTGTCTACCGTCGTGAACGGCCTTCCCGTCCCGAGCCCCGAACCGGAAACAAAAAGCGTTCCGCTCGACCTTTTTACCGGGAGCATACTGGAAAGCATCACGGCATTCAAGACCTATACTCCCGACCTTCCGGGAGGATTTGCCGGTGGTGCGGTGGATATCAGGACCCGGGCCTACCCGGATTCCCGCGTTCTGAATGCCGGGGCGGGACTGAGCGGAAAATCCGCATTTTTCCATGCGGATTACCGCAGCGGAACACAGGGAACGCTGGATTATTTCGGCTTTGATGACGGCACTCGGAGTATCCCGGAAATGATCCCGCAGGACAGGATGCTGAGCGAATGGTCCCCGCCGCCCGGATACAGCTACGATACCTGGAAAGCGCAGCTCGGTGAATACGGCAGGAGCTTTCACAGCGGTTTCCGTACAAGATCAGCGCGTATCGGTCAGCCCCTGTCCGCCGGGTTGAACTTTGGCAACCGGTATGTCATTTCACAGGACCTTGAATACGGTTTTTATTCGAGCATCCATTTTTCAAACGATTATGCTTTCAGAAAGGAATTATATCGCCGGTATGCGGTCTCTGATAACAGCATTTTGAGACGGACCGATATCAGAAATGAAAAAAGCGCCTATACCACCAACCTGAGTATCAGCGGCAGCACGGGTCTCAAGCTGAACCGCCTGCATAAGATTAAACTCTACGGCCTTTACACCCATAATTCTGAATCTTCCCTGACACAGGGAAACGGACGGACGCCCAACCTCGATGAGAACGGCATCTACATCAGGGAATATTTTGTGGAAAAAAGCATTTTGAATACGACACTGAACGGCGAACATGTTTTTGAAGGCGCATTGAACAGCAGGCTGGAATGGACTGTGAACGCGGGCATTTCCTTTCTCCGGGAACCCGATGTAAAAAACCATAATTATAAGTACGTATCTTCCGGAAAGCATTACGAGATCGCCCGTTCCAGCGCAAAGGCCGGACAGCGGTATTATACCGACGGTGATGATCGCAATATGAATGCGGACGTGAACTATAAAACCTCCCTGAAGGACCATTTCGGAGAATTGTACACGGTGAAGGCCGGAGGACGCCTGCAGTACAAGTACCGTGATTTCCGGAAACGCAATTTTTATCATGAATATTCGGACGGAGCCTGGCCCGCCGAACTGATCCGTGTGGAGGACAATGATTTCGGGGCGGTATTCCGGGATTCCAGCTATGTCCGTTCTCCGGAAGAAGAAGGTTTGATCCTGCTGGAGTCAACGGATGCCGCGGCTCGCAATGCCTACCGGGCGGGAGAGATCATTGCCGCAGGATATGTGATGACGGATATGCCTCTCGGCATGAACCGAAGTGAATTTCTGAACCGTTTCCGTTTTACCGGGGGATTCCGGTATGAATATTACCTGCTGCATCTTCTTCCTTATAACCCCGTCACCGGTACACGCTACACAAGTCCCCTGATCAATGACGGACGCACTCCCGTGGAAGCCGATATCAATGAATATGATATCCTGCCCGGGATAAATTTGCAGTATGCCCTGACAGAGGCCATGAAACTGCGTGCTTCCTACAGCAAAACCGTAGCCCGCGCCGAATTTCGCGAGATAGCCCCCTTTGAGTTCCAGCAATTTTACGGAGGCAGTGCGGTCGTGGGGTATCCCTATCTGAAGACGACCGACATATACAGCTATGATATGCGCTTTGAATGGTACCGCGATGCAGGAGGACTGCTCGCTGCGGGGATATTTTACAAAAAATTTGTCAATCCCATCGAAATAGCGCAGATCGAGACCGCGGATGAATCCTATCTGACCTATCAGAACGCCCTGCATGCCAGTACACAGGGTATTGAGATCGACCTTCGCAGCCGGCTTCCGCTGCCTGACGAGAACAAAGGCCGCCTGATGCTTGTTTTCAATTGCACCCTGGGCCTCTCGGAAGTGCAGGCGGACAATATGATCACGCTTTTCAACGGAGTGAGAATACGGAATAATTCCACCACCCTGGAACGGCCCCTGCAGGGGCAGTCCGACATCATACTGAACGCAGCGCTGAATTATACCGGGTTTTCGGGCTGGAACGCTTCCGTTGCCTACAATACTTTCAGCCAGAGACTTTCCGCCCTCGGAAGCGGTTCCATCCCGAATGAATACGAACGGCCGTTCCATTCGCTGAACATGACGCTCAGCAAAAAACACCGCAACATGAAAATCGGCTTCAAAATCAGCAATCTGCTGAATTCCCGCGTGCGTTTCGGTATTTTTGACGAAGACAGCCATTTTTATCCGTCCCGCGAATACCGTCCCGGTATCGGGTACAATGTGAATATTCAGTACGTGTTTTCATCATAACCCAAAAAGCAAGGAGTGAAAATGAGAAAGCAATACGTGACCATCCTCGGCCTGACGGCAATGCTGTTGATCCTGACGGGCTGCAATTTGTTCGATAGCGGAGGCAATGACAGCGGAACGACCTATCCCGGATACGATGTCGTTCTGAAAGGGAATATCACAGAGGACAAGACCCTGCAAGCGAATGAAGCCATCCTGCTGGCAGGCCAGACCTTTGTGGATTCCGGTGTGACACTGACCATTGAAGCCGGTACCGTGATCCAGGCCCTTCCCGATGACGGGGAAGGACTTGCGCCCTGCCTGGTCATCCGGCGCGGTGCCACCATCATCGCCGACGGCAGCGCCGCCGAACCGATCACGTTCACTTCAAGCCTTCCTGCCGATCTTCGGGACCGCGGGGCCTGGGGCGGACTGATCATTCTGGGAAAGGCGCCCGTCAACAAAAGCGGCGGGGAAGCCTTTGTGGAGGGACTTGTCGGCATCCCCTACGGCGGTAACGATCCCTCTGATAACAGCGGTGTCCTCAGATACGTCCGGGTCTGGTACGGCGGACGCTCGATCGGTCAGGATAATGAGATCAACGGCATCACGCTTGCGGGTGTCGGCCGGGGAACGACCGTTGAATATTGCGAAGTTGCGTTCAATCTCGATGACGGATTTGAAATGTTCGGCGGAACGGTGGACCTGCGGTATTGCTCCGTGCTCTTTGCCGGTGACGACGCCTTCGACACCGATCTCGGATATCAGGGCCGGGGACAATACCTGTTCGTCCTGATCGGTGATGAAGACGGGAACCGCGGTTTTGAAATGGACAACGACGGTTCCGACATGGATAAACAACCCCGCTCGCATCCGAAATTCTCGAATGTGACCATCATCGGTTCCGGCGGGGATTCCGTTGCTGCGGATAACGATCAGCTGATCCGCATGCGGGAAGGATCCGGCGGGGATTTCCGGAACATGATTCTCGTTGACGGGAAAGAAGCCGGGATCCGTATCACGGACACCCCGACACTGGACCTGATCAGCACCCGTCCCGGGACTGCACCGGACTACCTGTATTTTTCACCCAACAACATCGTTTACAACTGTAAGGCGGGGCAGTTCAGGGACGATTATGGAATATCCGCGATCGACACCCCGGTAGTGATCGCAGCCACCGGCCGCGAATCGGCGGAGGCGGGGACGGTGACCGTACTGCCGGCTGCCGGAGGTCCTGCCTATCACGACGTGGATCCGGTGTACGGCAATGATTTTTTTGATCCTGCAGAATTCAAAGGCGCTTTCGGTTCCGTGAACTGGTTGCTGGGGTGGTCCTGGCTGGATGAAAATAATAGATTCTGAGAACAGGCCGCTGCGGCAATCAATTTTGAAGAAGCGTCATTTTCACGGCGCTTCTTCTCATTTTAAAAAAATTGCTTTGTAAGGTTTGAGCGGCATATTAAATTTAAAGTCATATAGGAGAGAAGAACATGTCAGTGTATTTGATCATGGTGATCATGTTGATATTTCTCGCAGCATCCGACCTTGTTGTGGGCGTTACCAATGATGCTGTGAACTTTCTTAATTCCGCCCGGGGGGCAAGGGTTGCAAAGAACTGGGTCATTATGATCGTTGCAAGCCTCGGCGTCTTTATCGGGGCTACCTTTTCCAGCGGCATGATGGAGGTCGCACGGAAGGGGATATTCCATCCGCAGTCCTTTGTCTTTTCCGAGATCATGATCATCTATCTGGCCGTGATGCTGACGGATATTATCCTCCTCGACACCTATAATTCCCTCGCGCTTCCCACCTCCACCACCGTTTCCATCGTCTTTGAACTGCTCGGGGCCGCGGTGGCGATATCGCTGCTGAAGATCGGCCGCAATCCCGTCGAATCACTGGGCGACATGGCAAAATATATCAATTCCGACAAGGCCTTTCTGATCATTTCGGGGATACTGCTGTCCGTGATCATTGCCTTTACGGTGGGCGCCATCGTGCAATTCCTGACCCGCCTGATCTTTACCTTCAAATACAACAAGAGACTGAAACGGTACGGTGCCCTCTGGGGCGGTTTGTGCATATCCATTATCACCTATTTTATCCTGATCAAGGGAGCAAAGGGTTCCTCCTTTATGACCGAGGCAACCACGGAATGGATCCAGGCGAACACCTGGCTGATTCTGACGGCCTCTTTCCTGGGCTGGGCCCTGATCATTCAGCTCGTGCGCATGATATTCAAGATCAATATCCCCCGCATGGTGATCCTGTTCGGGACCTTTGCCCTGGCATTCGCCTTTGCGGGAAACGACCTGGTGAACTTCATCGGAGTGCCGCTGGCCGGATTAAAATCCTTTCAGGGATTTTCCGCCGTGCCCGGCGCAAATCCCGACACCTTTTCCATGGCCTTCATGTCCGGTGAGGTCAAGACCGAGACCTATCTTCTGCTTGTGGCGGGACTGATCATGGTCACGACGCTCTGGACCTCGAAAAAATCACGGCATGTCAGCAAAACGGAACTGAGCATCGCCAGCCATGAAGCGGGAAATGAACGCTTCGGTTCAAGCGCCTTCTCACGCTCCCTGGTGAGGTCAGTGGTCTCAATGGGGCAGTTCATGCAAAAGGTCATGCCGCTGAAGGTCCGCAACAAGGTCAACGAACGTTTTTCACGTCCCGTCACGGCCACTGCCGCGGAAGCGCAATCCTTTGACATGATCCGCGCTTCCATGAATCTGACCGTGGCCAGCAGCCTGATCGCGCTTGCCACCTCCCTGGGCCTGCCGCTGTCCACGACCTATGTGACCTTCATGGTTTCCATGGGAACGACCCTGGCGGACCGTGCCTGGGGCCGGGAAAGCGCCGTGTACCGGGTTACGGGCGTGTTCACCGTCATCGGCGGCTGTTCCTTACCGCCATTATCGCCTTTACCGTCTCCATGGTCTTTGCAACGCTGATCGATCTTGGCGGCATTGTTGCCACCCTCGCCCTGTTCGCACTGGCCATTTTCCTTCTGGTCAGAGCCTTTTCAAGTTTTCAGGAAAAGGAAAAGGCCGAGAAAAAGGTTTCCGACGAGCTGAACGGCGACGACATCCTCAGCATTTGCAACAGTTATACGACCCGGATCCTGGACCTCGTGCCGGAAATGCTCGGCGAGACGATATCGGCCCTGCACAATGAGGATCGCAAGGCGCTGAAAAAACTCCGCGAACAGGCACAGGGATTGCTGCTGGAAACGAAGAACCGCAAGAACCATTTTACGCTCCGTTTGCGGGGAATTGATGAAAGTTCCCTGGAATACGGTCATTTTTATCTGCAGATGCTGCATTACATCCGGGAGTTTTCCCACAGCCTGGACAATATCATCGAATCCTGCCATGAACATGTCGAGAATACACATTGCGGCACCAACCGCCAGCAGCACGAAGAGCTGATCAAATTGCAGCACGAAGTGAGCCATATCTTCAGCACGATCAGCAATATGGTGAAAAAACAGGATTTCAAGGAAAAAGAACCCATGAAGCAAATACAGGAAAAACTGCTGGACGAGATCGTGGAATTTCAGAAGAACCAGGTAAAACGGATCAAGAAGAACGAAACCAACACACGGAATTCAGTACTGTACATGACCATGCTGACCGGCACGAAGGATCTGCTTGTTGACGTTATCCGTCTGCTGAAGGTCCAGAGTAAATTCAATCCGGTGATCCCGTATCAATAAAATGCCCGTTTGTCAGCGAAAAAACTTGAAAAGTCACAGTGTTATCCTTATTATTCCCGGAATTGAAAAGGAAAACAAAAAGAAGGAGATAGCATGTTAGGAATCCAAAATGACTTTTTCTGGATCGTTCCTTTCGCATCTGTCCTGGCGCTGATCTTTGCCTGGATCTTTTTCAAACAGATGATGAAGCAGTCCGAAGGGACCGTCCGGATGGCCGAGATCGCGCAGCATGTACGCACCGGCGCAATGGCATACCTGCGGCAGCAGTATAAGGTCGTGGTGATTGTATTTGCGGTGCTGACAGTGTTATTCGCACTGATGGCCTACGTCTTGAAGATGCAGAATCCCTGGGTCCCCTTTGCATTTCTCACCGGAGGTTTCTTTTCCGGACTGGCGGGTTTCTTCGGCATGAAAACAGCCACCTACGCATCCGCGCGTGCGACGAACGCCTGCAGGAAGTCCCTGAACAAGGGGCTGCAGGTCGCCTTCCGCTCCGGTGCGGTGATGGGGCTGGTGGTCGTCGGACTGGCGCTGCTGGATATTTCGGTCTGGTATATTGTCCTGAATACGTTTGTTTCCCATATCGGTGTTGACGCCACCCACAGAATGGCGATCATCACCACTACCATGCTCACCTTCGGGATGGGTGCTTCCACGCAGGCGCTGTTCGCACGTGTCGGAGGCGGTATCTACACGAAAGCCGCCGATGTGGGCGCCGACCTCGTCGGCAAGGTTGAGGCCGGCATCCCCGAGGACGATCCCCGCAATCCCGCCACGATCGCGGATAATGTGGGCGACAATGTCGGTGACGTCGCCGGCATGGGCGCGGACCTTTATGAATCGTATGCAGGGTCGATCCTGGCAACCGCTGCGCTGGGCGCGGCCGCGTTCATGCAGGATTTCGATATGCAGGTACGGGCGGTGTTCCTCCCGATGATACTGGGGGCCGTGGGAACGCTGCTTTCCATTATCGGCATCTATGCAGTCCGCACGAAAGAGGGTGTATCGCAGAAAAGGCTTCTCGGCGCACTGGGACGCGGGATCAACCTGAGCTCGATCCTCATCATCATCATTTCCTTTTTTATCATCCGTCTTCTGGGAATGGAGAACGCTTTCGGCCTCTGGCTGTCGATCATTATCGGCCTGATGACCGGATGGCTGATCGGGAAAGAGACGGAATATTTCACCTCGGCCGCATTCAAGCCCACACAGTCGATCGCCGATAAGGCGAACACCGGTCCGGGACCCGTCATTATCAACGGTATCGGCACGGGTATGATGTCCACCGCCTTCCCGGTAATGACCGTGGTCACCGGGACCATTCTCGCTTATTTGTCCGCGGCCGGCTGGACGTTCTCCAATATGTCCATGGGCCTTTACGGGATCGGCATCGCCGCGGTCGGGATGCTCTCGACCCTGGGAATCACCCTGGCCTCGGACGCTTACGGTCCGATCGCCGACAATGCCGGCGGGAACGCGGAAATGGCCGGACTCGGCGAGGAGGTGCGCAAACGCACCGACGCCCTGGATTCACTGGGCAATACCACCGCCGCGACCGGAAAAGGGTTTGCCATCGGCTCCGCCGCCCTGACGGCGCTGGCCCTGCTGGCTTCCTATATTGAGGAACTGAAGATCGGACTGATCCGGCTCGGGGAGACCACCCTGCAGATCGGCGACCGGGTCGTACAGACCTCCGCGGCAACGCTCACCGATTTCATGACCCATTATGACGTTACCCTCATGAATCCCAAGGTGCTGGTGGGAATGTTCACCGGCGCCATGATGGCATTCCTGTTCTGCGGCCTGACCATGAATGCCGTGGGGCGCGCTGCCGGCAATATGGTGGATGAGGTCCGCCGCCAGTTCCGCGAGATCAAGGGCATTCTGGAAGGAAAGGCCCAGCCCGACTATGAACGCTGTGTTGAGATCTCCACAAAGGGAGCCCAGCATGAAATGCTGCTGCCCTCCCTGCTGGCGATCATCGCGCCGGTCGCCATGGGCATTGTTTTCGGCGTGCCCGGCGTCATGGGGCTTCTTACCGGCGGCCTTTCGGCGGGCTTCGTCCTGGCGATCTTCATGGCCAATGCCGGCGGATCCTGGGACAATGCGAAAAAATACATTGAAACGGGCGCCCACGGCGGAAAGAATTCCGAAGCGCACAAGGCTGCCGTGGTCGGTGATACGGTGGGCGATCCTTTCAAGGATACTTCCGGACCCAGCCTCAACATCCTGATCAAGCTGATGACCATGGTCTCGATCGTGATGGCGGGTCTGACCGCCGTGTGGTCATTGA
>JAGYLW010000037.1 GCA_018400915.1 Fidelibacterota bacterium | reverse complement strand
CCAGAATGCGTCGGTCAACGTCAATCTTTTCAGCGGACCGCATCTGAGCGGACGTTATACGCACACATTCCGACGCCCCGCATGTGAGAAGAAGCTTGCCTTTTTGCATCTCCGCCTGCCGGAACGCCGGTACAAATTCCTCTGGCGCCTGGACCTTCCCCTGTTTCTGTACAACCGGCGCCCCCCGTTCGCCTATGTGATCAACGGAACGCAGGTCGTACCGGACATCCTTGACGGACATTTCTTTCCCGGGGGCTTTCATCTTCGCAGCAAGGCGGGAATGGTGCGCTATCTGAAGAACGGCAATGCCGTCGGGATCTCCTACATCTGGGATATGTTCACCAGCGGCCGGCGCGACCTCTACCGTTTTGAAAGCGCAAGCCATGAAGTACAATGCAGCTTTTACTTTAAACTGGACTGAGATGAAAAAGCGCAACGCATATGTGACCGTTCTGTTCCTGCTGACACTGCTGCTGTCGGCCTCCTGCGAATACCTTGTATTCTCCCCCGCGATCTCTTCGGATCCCGTTGAGAACTTTCAGTATCTCTGGGAAAAGGCGGACCGGCAGTACGCCTATTTTGATGTGAAAGAGGTGGACTGGGACGAGGTTTACGCGGAATACGCGCCGAAGATCCATCAGGGACTTTCCGACGATTCGCTGTTCCACTATCTGGGAAAGATGCTGCTCGAACTGAAGGACGGTCATGTCAATCTCTATTCGGATTTCAACATCTCCCGCTATGATATCAGCCTTCTGGGGAAAACGAATATCGACTACCGGCTTATCAAGGACCACTACCTCGGCACGGACTACTACATCACGGGGCCTTTTCACCATGACCTGATCGCCGGGGGAAGGGCGGCCTATGTGCGCTACAGCAGCTTTTCAAATCAGTTCAGTGATGACGACGTCCGGTATGTCCTGGAACGCTACGCCGGGACGGAGGGGCTTATCCTTGACCTGCGTCAGAACGGCGGGGGCTATATCGCGAATATGTACCGGCTGCTCTCGCATCTGAGCGTCTCGGAGGACCCGGTCTATACCACCTGCATCAAATCCGGCCCGGGGCATGAGGATTTCACGGAAACGCAGGAGGTGCACCTGACCCCCTGTGACAGCGTGCTCACCTTTTCCCGGCCCATTGCCGTCCTGACGGACCGCGGATCCTACAGCGCCACCTCCATGTTCGCGCTTGCCGGCCTGGCCCTGGACAATCTGTTCCTTGTCGGCGACACCACCGGCGGAGGACTGGGAATGCCCAACGGCGGACAACTTCCCAACGGCTGGACCTACCGCTTTTCCGTAACGCGCACCCTTACCCCCGGCGGGATCAATTACGAGAACGGCGTGCCCCCGGACATCTTCTGCACCCTGAAGGAATCCGACCGGCAGCGCGGATACGACACCGTCATCGAGACCGCACTGGACTCGCTGTTGCATCGGTAACGAGGAGGGAGCCTGCCTGCTCAGCGCGCCCTGCGTTTCCTTGCCCTGAAAAGATAATAGACCGGGATGCCGGCCAGCGTGAAGCCCACGCTGAAGAGCATTCCCGAGAGGGGAAAGGTATTGAAACTGGCGAGGATAAGCGGGACCGGCAGAACGATCGCCAGTACGGCCATGAGCTTCCAGGCCGGCGAACGGTAGGCGGGCCGGTAATCCTCACGTTTCCGCAGCCAGAAGATGCTGCCGTACACCAGGATATTCTGGAAAAGATAGGAAAAGGTGAAATAGCCGAGAAGGGCATCCAGCGTGTCCCGGCTCAGGAAGACGAGGACAATGGCAAACCCCGACTGAAGCAGGATGGAATTCACCGGCGTGCCGAAACGCGGGTGGATCCTGCCGAAGGTCCTGAAGAAAAGCCCGTCCCGCGCCATGGCGTACTGCAGCCGGGGCTGGCTCATGACGCAAACGTTCGTCGCGCCGACGCAGGAGATAAAGGCGGCCACCGCCAGAAAGGCGGAGGCGAAATCCGCAAAGACCGGCAGATATTTGAACGGGTTCAGGAACCCCTGTTTGGCGATGAGCTCTCCGTGCGGAATAATGGCGCCGCTGGCAAAGGAGATCAGCACGTACATGAGGGTCACGAAGATCGCGCAACCGATCAGGGCGACGGGGATGTTCCGCTGCGGGTTTTTCACCTCGCCCGCCATGTACATGATATTGGGAAATCCCGCATAGCTCCATACCGTGCCGGCCGCGCCCATCATGATAAGCCAGAACACGGAGTGTCCTGCGGGATCCGGGCCGGCGGGGCGGAGGAAAAGATGCGGCGAATCCAGGTAGAACAGGCCGATGATTGCCAGGACGGCCAGGGGAATGATCTTCAGGACCGTGAGCATGACCTGAAACCAGGAGCCTTTTTTCACGCTCCGCACGTGGATGAAGGTCAGGATCACGATGATCACGATCGCCAGGGCCTTGGTTGTGAAAGCCTCCACGGTCAGTGCCGGGAAGAACACATCCAGCGCTGTGACCGCGGCGATGCTCAGGATCGTGATCGAGGGCATGTCGCTGGTCCAGAACGCGGTCCAGGTGTACAGGAAGGCCAGCATGGGACTTCCCGCTTTCTGCAGGTACAGGTATCCGAAGCCCTGGTCGGGGTAGGCCGTCCCAAGTTCCGCATAAATGAAGATCTGCGGAAGCATCAGCAGTCCCCCCACCGCCCAGGCGATCACGGCAAGCCCGGGACTCCCGGTCGCCCGCTGCACCGGCGCGATATTGATGAACACGCCGCTGCCGATCACCAGCCCCACGATGACCGCCACCATCTGGAACAGATTGAGTTCCCGCTTAACTTCGCTCATGGATCTCCTCCCGTGTCTCTGTCTTCGCGGAGGGCAGAATAAAGGCCGTGGAGGAAAATTCCGGAACGAGCTGCCCCGCTTCCGTCACGCTGAGGCCGGTGCGGGAAGCGTCGAGGAGCTCCAGGATATCCCGCTGGTGCCGGAGGTCCGGACAGCCGGGATGGCCCGGGCTTCGCCTCCGGCTTCCGGCAATGCCCAGTTCCCGGTTGATGCGTTCGTGCAGCAGGCGGGAGAGGGTCTCGGTCAGCTCGGCGGCCAGGCCGTGAAGCATAAAGTATTCGGCATAATGTCCGTCACGGTACAATGCTGCCGAACGTTCCACGACTTTCTTTCCCGCCGTGACCGCCATCAGGGGCAGGAAATGCGCTCCGCCGGATTCGGAGAATACACCGGTTCGCGGTGCCGTTTTGCTGATGCCGGGAAATTCCCAGCGGTATCTCCCGCTGACGGTCAGCGCGGAAGCATCGGAAGTAACGGGAAAATACCCGTACACCGCGCGGCCCCCGATACTCTCGGCAAGTTTCAGGTCCTCCAGCAGGAAGCTAAGATGGTCCTCTCCGCCCTTTTTCATTTTCCACCGGGCACGGAAGAGAGTCCGTGTATCCATTGCCGCGATCAGGGTCCCGGCCGGATAGCGAATCACCCCGGAATTCCCGGTAAAGGGTACGTTTATACGGTGGCTGCACATAGACGCTTTGCTTATGTGTGAATATCCTGCGCGTTCTTCCAAATATACGCAATGTCACCGTATGCAATGCAATGATTATTTTTTTGGATCGCGGACCGGTGCGGGGATCGCAAGACGTTATCCAAACGGATGCGGCGCCGAAAAAAACCCGGTCCGGAGGGAACCGCCGGGCTAATCGGAACCTAAGGCCGGATATTTTCAGGTGTCCGGCGCGCAACAGCCGCACTATTTTTCAATTCTGTCAGACATTCCGGGAAATATTTTTTTCAAGTCACACTATTCGGCCATATTGTCGCATTATGTTTTATGGCATGGTATTTGCAAGATTAGGACTGATGCTTTTACCGCAACGACCGGGCTTTGATGCGGTAAAGTGTTGAAAAGCAAAACGCAAATCCGGAGGACGGCGGAAACCGACGCCTGCTGTCCGGAAACATAAAAGGAGTGATATTATGAGTAAGATTATCGGAATTGACTTAGGAACGACAAATTCATGTGTCTCGATCATGGAGGGGAATGAACCGAAAGTACTGGTCAATGCGGAAGGAAACCGCACGACCCCTTCCGTGGTGAGTTTTAAAAAAGACGGTGAACGCCTGGTGGGAGCGGCCGCAAAGCGGCAGGCCGTGACGAACCCGAAACATACCGTTTCCAGCGTAAAGCGTTTTATGGGCCGCATGTACGATGAAGTGGCCAACGAGATCAGTGAAGTGCCCTTTACCATTGAAAAGGGCAAGAACAAGGACGTCCGCATCCGGATCGACAACAAGACCTATTCTCCCCCGGAGGTCTCCGCAATGGTCCTGCAGAAGATGAAGCAGATCGCGGAAGACTATCTCGGTGAAAAGGTGACGGACGCCGTTATCACGGTTCCCGCCTACTTCAACGATTCACAGCGACAGGCAACCAAGGATGCCGGAAAGATCTCCGGCCTGAACGTGAAACGCATCATCAATGAACCGACGGCCGCGGCGCTTGCCTACGGCCTCGATAAAGGCAAAGAAGAGAAAGTCGCCGTGTTCGATCTCGGCGGAGGTACCTTCGATATCTCCATCCTTGAGATCGGCGACGGGGTGTTCGAAGTCAAATCCACCAACGGCGACACCCACCTGGGCGGCGATGATTTCGATCAGAAGCTGATCGAACATCTGATCGCCGAATTCAAGAAACAGGAAGGCATTGACATCTCCAAGGATGCCATGGCGGTACAGCGGCTGAAAGAGGCTGCCGAAAAAGCCAAGATGGAGCTTTCTTCCTCCATGCAGACCGATATCAACCTTCCCTACCTGACCGCAGATGCTTCGGGTCCCAAGCATATGAACCTGTCCCTGACCCGTGCGAAGTTCGATCAGCTCACAGCGGATCTGGTCGGCCGCGTGCGGAAACCCTGCGACAGTGCACTGAAAGACGCGGGCCTCAAGGCTTCCGATATCGATGAGATCATTCTGGTGGGAGGTTCCACAAGGATCCCCGCCGTACAGAAGATCGTCAAGGATATTTTCGGAAAAGAGGCCAACAAGACGGTGAACCCGGACGAAGTGGTTTCCATCGGCGCCGCCATTCAGGGCGGGGTCCTGCAGGGTGATGTGAAGGACGTGCTGCTCCTGGACGTGATCCCGCTTTCACTGGGGATTGAGACCCTCGGCGGTGTTTTCACCAAGCTGATCGAACGCAATACCACGATCCCGGTGAAAAAGTCCGAGATCTTCAGTACGGCCGCCGACAATCAGCCCCAGGTGGAGATCCACGTACTGCAGGGCGAACGTTCGCAGGCCATCTATAACAAGACCCTCGGACGCTTTATCCTTGACGGCATTCCGCCCGCACCGCGCGGCATTCCGCAGATCGAGGTTACCTTCGATATCGATGCGAACGGCATCATGAACGTTTCCGCAAAGGACAAGACGACCGGCAAGGAACAGAACATCCGCATTGAATCTTCCAGCGGCCTGACGGAAGAGGAGATCGAGAAAATGAAGAACGAAGCGGACAAACATGCCGAAGAAGATGAAAAATTCCGGAAAAAGGTCGAAATGCACAATCAGGCCGAACAGGTGCTTTTCTCGACCCGGAAATCTCTCGAAGATTTCGGCGACAAGGTCGACGAATCCGAGAAAAAGCCGGTTGAAAACGCCCTTGAGGAACTCGAAAAGGTCAAAGAGAGCGACAACGTTGACGAGATCAAGGAAAAGATCGACGCCGTCAACCAGGCAATGACCGGTATCTCTGAAAAGATCTACGCACAGGCACAACAGCAGCAGCAACAGCAGCAACAGCAGCAAGGCGGCGCAGAAAGCGGGACCGGAGAACAGAAAAAGGCGGAAGACGTCGAAGACGCTGACTATGAAGTGGTAGACGACGACGAGAAGAAGAAGTAAGGTCCCCTTTGACCGACACAGCAAAAGAAACCCCTGCTTTTCGGCAGGGGTTTTTACTTTTAAGCCGGAATAATTATTATTGTTTTTCCTGTTATTTCTTCATATTTTGGTGAGTAGATAATATACAAGCATGACAGGACACCGGACAATGAAATGCGCACTTTGCCTTTCGTTTGCACTTCATGATATGTCGCCGTTACGTTGTGATGAGGTTTTTCTCCAAAATAAGCTTCGTGCATTCTTCCGGATCCCCCGCCGGCACCGTAAAGTAATGATCTGTAATATTGAGTAAATAACCCTTAACAGGAGGTGTATGATGAAATTCTGGAATTTCGTCCTCAATTGTCTGATCGTCGGCATTATTGCTTTTGCCGTCGGCGTACTGGTGAGTTTCCTGATCAATCTGATCCTGCACGGGACGGCCGCCGTCCTCTGGGGTGACATGTTCAGGATCGCCGTTGTCGTCGGCGTCATGGTCCCGCTTGCCGAGTATGTAAAGCTGGAAAAGAAGGACTGACCTTCGTTAAAAAGTCCTGGTGATCATGAAGACCTCCCGGCAGGGTACGGAAGTTCTCCGCCCTGCCGGAAAGGTGTTTTTTTTACCCAAATTTTTATTTAAGCGCGGAAAGCGTCCGGTCCCACTTTTCCAGAAAAGCGGCGGCGGGGAATCCGGTGACATTATAGAAGCAGCCGTCGATCTTCCGTACAAAATTTGCCTGCAGGTCTTGTATCCCGTACGCCCCGGCCTTGTCCATGGGGGATTCGCTGTCGATATAGGCGGATATTGCTTCCGGCGACAGTTCCCGGAAGGTGACGGCGGTGCTTTCATATTCGCAGGTGTGCAGGGAACGGGAGCGGTTGGTGAGCGCGAACGCGGTGATAACCTCATGGGTCCTTCCGGACAGGGTGTTCAGGATCCGGAAGGCGTCTTCCCGGTCCCGGGGTTTCCCAAGGATCTGACCCCGGTACAGCACGATCGTATCTGCGGAGATGACCAGCGCCTCCGGATAGCGTTCCGCGATCTGTGCCCCTTTTTCGACTGCCAGGCGCATGACGTGTCCGACCGGGGTTTCGCCGGCTTGCAGGTCCTCATCAAGATGCGCCGGCAGACAGGTGAATTCCAGTCCCATTGCCTCCAGGATCTCTTTGCGCCGGGGAGAGGCCGAAGCGAGGATCACGGGGATGTCGCTCCTGAGGATCATGGCAGGATCATCAACTTGTTTTGACGGGTGAAAACGCGGTCGTCCGTCTCGATCTCAAGAACATAAAAATAGACGCCGGCGGCCAGGGGGTTCCCGTAGTCATCGCTCGCCTGCCAGGGGATCGCATTGAAGCCCCTGCTTACCCGCCGGTCCTCAAGCCTTGAGACCGGTTTGCCGGATATCGTGTAAACGCGCACAGCGGCATTCCCCTCCACCGCGCTGGAAAACGTAATATCCGTATTGTCCTTGAAGGGGTTCGGGAAGTTGACCAGGTGGCGGATGAGTTCGCTGTCATCGCGGATGACGGTGAGCGACAGTTCCGCCCGGGAAAAATTATTGTAGTTGTCGAAGGCGCTGATCTCAAGGCGGTGCTCGCCTTCGTCAAGGTAATTGCCGACCGGGAATTCGACGTATCCCCGGGTATAATCATCCCGGTGATAGGAGAACAGCTCGCTCAGATCAACCGTGGCGGCACCGTTGTCGATCTGCATTTCCAGCACATGGCCGGCCGTCCCGGTGATGTTGATACCGCTCTGGTCGCTGAACACGATACGTATCCTGCTGGTGTCGTAAAGGACGGCGCCGTGATTCAGCAGCAGGCCATTGGAATGCAATGCGATCTCCGGGCCGGTGACATCGGACTCCGCGTCGGGATTGATGCCGCCCACGTGGATAGTATCCACCGCCGCCGTCCCTTCCAGGCGGTGATCGGAGTTCCAGTACATCATGCGGACCTTCCCGCGGTTGCCATGATACTGGATGTCCTTGGGAATAAAGACCTCGCTGGAAAAAGCGCCCGCCTCGAACGAGACATTCCCGTTGAACAGCCGGCTTCCCTGCAGGTAATAGGAGACCTGGGAAATATCCCCGAAAGCATTGTAAACATAATCCCTGCTTACCCGGTAGTTGTTGTCGTAAACCGTGATCCGTCCCTCGAGGTCCGGGTCCTGTATCCGTGTTCCCTCCCGGTCCAGGGCGTGCCCGCTGACCGCTATGCGGTCCAGGGCGCGCAGGGTATCGCTGCCGATATGGTCGATCATCCCCGCATCCTGGGGGAAGGCCGGGATCAGGCTGGGATCGCCGAACAGCATGAATTTCATATTGTTGTTGATCCTGGAGGTCCCGTAAACATTGTTGGATTCGTTCTTGGCGTACAGCATGGCATCCCCCAGGAGCGGCGTGTACGCGAAGTCCGGATTCCCCGGGAAAAGGCCGGTCATGAGATCCTCCACGAATTTCACGTTCGCCGAGGAACTGCTGCCGTGAAAAACACTGCGCACGGTGGCGATCGTCGCGATCGCGCCGTTCGCATCGAGGGTGACGATTGCTTCCGCCGCGCTCTGAAAGTCCGGCGTATCGGAGCGTCCCCAGCTGCAGGTGGCGGCCAGGATAATCGGATAGCGCCGGTTGACGTTCAGGCGCTGAAGGTCGTTCTTGACGAACACTTTCTCCTGGGTCCAGACGGAGGCGTCCCCGTGCCCGTAAAAATTCACGAAGGCCGCACCGTTCAGGAACGTCTCCATGATATCCTCGCGGGCGCCGTCCCGTCCCATGGTCTGCAGCTCCGTGACGAAACGTTCGGGATATTCCGTCAGGTAGATCTTTTTGCTCTGTATGACCTTCGGAAGATACTGGTCATGCAGGCGTTCGGAGTCGCGGATAAATGCCGTCTGTCCGACAAAGCTCGGTCCCTGGGCAAGGTCCGTGGGGTCGTCCGCCACCAGCATGGCGTTCAGCTGCCATTCCCCGGGATTCTCACGGTTATCGTATTCGATGATCTTATCCACGACGGCGCGGGTTTCCTCGATACTGTTCGACGGGATCCTCCCGACCGCCATATCGTTCGTCACATCTTCGGCACTGCTGACCATCACAAAAATATCATCGCAGGGCCATGTGACTCCCGTTTCGTACAAATACGGGATGTGAACGGGATCGGAATAGATGCGGTTCTGATAATCGTAATGTCCGTCGCCCAGAAGCAGCACATAGCGCGGACCGGGATCCGGGGCGTGGTGATAAACATTGCTCAGGAAATGCCGGATCGCATGGGGATCGCGGTTCCCGGCGTTGAACTGTCCTGCGATCTCCCCGTAGCTCTTCACAAGCGTTCTCAGCGGGCGGGTAAGGCGGCTTTCCTTGTGTCCGGCCAGCCGCCGGGCCTCCGTGAGAAAAGCTTCCGGAGTGATAATGATCAGGTCCTTCTGTTCGGCATGGTCCTCCGTGTTCACAGGGGAGTACCCTGTCAGGAGCGTGAGGCTTTCCGGAGAGCGGAAATGCCCCTCGTTCAGCACGTGGTAGGAAGCGCCGGTTTCCGAGGCGGGAACGCGGATCGCGGCCGTGGAGCCGGAGACGGGATAATAATCCGTGTTGAAGGGGTCCTCCACGTCAAAGACATAGGAGACCGATCCCGTCAGTCCGCTTACCTGCACCCTGAGCGGCACTTCCCCCGGGGGAAACCACAGGGAAAGCGCACCGTCGATCGCTTCCGTCCGCGAAGGATAAATAATGTCGATGTAGTCCAGAAAGCCCTCGCTGGCCGCAAATTCCCCGCGGTAAGCGACCTCCAGCTCAAATTCTCTTTCCAGAAGCCCGTTGTCCAGGAACAACTGCCCTCCCCGGGCGATAGTGCTCTCGTAATCGTAGCTTTCGGCGCTTTTGGCATTTGAAAAGGACAATTCGTAAAGCAGGGAGTCGGAGCACCGGACCTCGAATTCATGGGCGCCCGCGCTTGTGACCCCGAAACCCAGGCGCAGGGCCGCCGGAACGTCTTCATTCCGGTAGATAGGGTCCAGGTAAAAGTCAAAGGTATTGCTTGCGGAAAGGCGTTCGCCCAGCCAGAGTTCTCCTCCCTTGGCCGGATTGATCTGCTCGTTCTCGTAATGCAGGCGCTGATACGTATATTCCTGCGGGACCTCGGAACCGGTAAAGGCCGGGACATCCGTGTCCATGCGCCGCGGCGCTTGTCCGGCAGAACCTGCAAAAAGCCGGAAATGCTGGACGCTTTCATAGCTGTTGCGTACAAAACGCTGCGAGCGGATATCAGCATTGTCGCTTCCGCGTTCCCAGGCGGATGCCGGCGACGCGTAAAAGACCCACTGGTCATCGGCGGGATCCGCACCGCTCAGGAAAAGCATGGGAACTTCTTTCAGGTGGAAGACGGAGCTGTCGGGAAAGCTGTCGCGCAGGGGGGCGCCGAAGCTGCGTCCGGCAAAAAGATAAAGCTCATCGTCACCGAAGGAGGCACTGACGCCCGCCGCCTCCAGCCCGGAACGCTTTATAGAATAGATACCTTCCTCGCTGACCGTCAGGTCAAGCCACTGGCCGCTGAATACGGGGGCTTTCCCGAAAGACGGTGCCTGCTCTGTGCGGATGCTCCGCAGGCCGTCGGCATATTCCCTGTTCACGAAAAAGCGGTTGCTGATGTCCGGCTCCGCCCGGCCGGACGCAGTGTGCATATCCGCACGGACCTGAAGACGGGTGGCCACCCGTCCGTTCTCCAGGAAGGGATTGATCGTCAGGTACACGAATTTCCGGTCCCGGTACTGCAGGACCCTGCTCACGCTGAACAGCTCCTGTTCCGGGAATGCATGTTCCGTTGCTTCGCTTTCCAGGACGCTTACGTCGATGTCCGGCACCCTTCCGCCGACGGCGAGGGGCAGCTGAAGGATCTCGTAAGCGGCGTCTCCGTCCGTAACCATGTTGTTGGTATGGTCGAAGGAATAACGGGTGAAACGCCGGTCGCCCTCGTACCATTGATATACGTGGAACTCGCCCAGTTCTGCCTCGATAAGGAGGGTGCGGTCGTCGGGATAACGGATGTCAAGGTCTTTTGCGGCGGTGAACACCGTTGCCAGGGAAAGGATGACCAGGGCAGCACTTAGCTTTTTCAATATGCGTTTCCTTAATATTTACACCGTTTACATTATGCCGGTAACGATGTTCCTAATTTATCCGCATTTTTTTTCTATTGCAAGCACTGGCTGTTTGAAACTATATTTGCGCATGCACTTTACCGTTGACAGAAGATCCTCCGTTTTTTCCGCCCGGGCGGGGACGCTCCGGACGGACCACGGCAGCATCGGGACCCCCGCGTTCATGCCGGTGGGCACGCATGCCACCGTGAAAGCGCTTTCCAATGACGAGCTCGAGGCCGCCGGAGCACAGATCATCCTCGGCAATACCTATCATCTGTACCTCCGGCCGGGCATGGAGGTCATGGAAGCCGCCGGGGGGCTGCATTCGTTCATGAACTGGAAAAAACCCATCCTGACCGATTCCGGCGGGTTCCAGATCTTTTCCCTGGCCCACCTGAGGAAGACCGAAGGGGACGTCACCACCTTCCGCTCGCACATCGACGGCAGCCTGCACCGCTTCTCCCCCGAAATAAGCATTGATATCCAGCGCACGCTCGGCAGTGACATCGTGATGGTCTTCGATGAATGCACCCCCTACCCCTGTGACCGCCGGACGGCCGAACACTCTCTGAAGGTCACGCACCGCTGGGAGAAGCTGTCGAAGGCCCGTTTCCAAAGCACGGAGGCAAGGTGGGGCCACTCGCAGGCGCTCTTCGCCATCGTCCAGGGCAGTGTTTACGAGGACCTGCGCTACGAGAGCGTAAAATGCCTGACGGACGAAGGCTTTGACGGGTATGCGATCGGCGGCCTGGCCGTGGGCGAACCCAAGGAGATCATGTATGATCTGACGCAAAAGGTCTGCGACCGGCTTCCCGGAGACCGTCCGCGCTACCTGATGGGGGTGGGAAAACCCGAGGATATCCTGCAGTCCGTCGCACGCGGCGTGGACATGATGGACTGCGTGCTGCCGACACGGAATGCGCGCAACGGCTCCGTCTACACGTGGGACGGCAAGATCAATATCAAGAACCGGCAGTACAGGAAGGATTTCACCCCCCTGGACCCCACATGCGGCTGCTACGCCTGCAGGAACCACAGCCGGGCCTACATGCATCACCTTTACCGCCGGAATGAGATCCTCGGCATGCGGCTGAACAGCATCCATAACATCCATTTTTTCCTCGAGCTGACCCGCCGGGCGCGGGAAGCGCTGATGGAAGACCGTTTTGAGGTATTCTACCGGGATTTCTTCAACCGCTATCCCGTGGAAAAGGACCACAGCGAAGCGAACATCGTACACCGGGAGAACCGGCGGAGAAAACATATGGACGCGGATGATCACAGAGACAAGGGCTGAGCTTCAAACGTACTCCACGGCTCGACGTTTTCAACCCCTCATCTTCGTTCGGGGTTGTTGTTGATATTGGATTATCGTTGTTCCCGGCATTGCATGCCGGGCTAATTATGTTCAGCCCCTCATCTTCGTTCAGGGTTGTGGGGTATTGGGTGTCATGACGCAGTCCCGGCGTTGCACGCCGGGCTAATTACGTTCAGCCCCTCCACCTGGTCGGGGCTGCAAGGTATTCAGCCGTCAGATGTTGGGGATCCTGAAATGAATTCAGGATGACGCGTTAGCGTGTGTTCAGGATGACGCGTTAGCGTGTGTTCAGGATGACGGTGTACATTGCATTGCTTCGTCTTGTCGTCTCAACAACTCAACGCCTCAACGACTCAACGTCTTCCGCCCTTCGATCACCTCAGGGTTGCAAGGTATTCGTGTAATTCGTGTAATTCGTGGAAAATTATTCGTGTAATTCGTGGATCCCGTCTCAACGACTCAACAACAACTCAACAAATTAACAAATCAACAACTCAACAATCCCTACAGGTCTCCCCCGAGCGACCAGAGCCACCGGGGTCCCATGAATTCCCGGCCGTTGTATTCCCAGGCGAGGTCGATGCGCAGGAGCGCGAATCCGAGATAGATCCGTACGCCGCCGCCGACAGATCCGATCAGATCCTCCCAGCGGTTCCCGAAAGGCCACCACTGATCATTCCGGATCAGCTGCAGGTCCCGGCTCCAGGCGGCTCCCGCATCCGCAAACAGCACGCCGCGGATCTGGAAAAAGCTGACCGGCGGCAATCCGAATTTTGCGTATTCGATAAAGGGAAAACGCAATTCGGCATTGAAAAGCATGAACTTGTCGCCCCAGGTCCGGAACATGGTCGTGCCGCGCACCGGCATGATGTATTCGCTGAGGTAATACAGGCTGAGCTGTTCGGAAAAGCTTTCTCCCGAACCGCCCAGGATGGGTGCCTCGGGATTGTAGTGATAGTTTATCCAGTTGTCCACACCGCCCAGCAAAAAGGTCTGGGGATCCGGGCCGAAGGAAGCGCCTCCGTGGAAACGGAAGGCCAGGTGATATTGGTCGGTGATCTTCAGGTAATTGCGGTAATCCAGCTTCGCCGTGTAAAAGGCGGGGGTTTT
>JAGYLW010000036.1 GCA_018400915.1 Fidelibacterota bacterium | reverse complement strand
GCCGAACATGCTCAGGGAAAGGGCGAGCATCAGCAGGGAAAAGAAGATCAGGGTCGCGGGATGCGCCAGCAGGGAGCCCATCATGCTGCCGCCGAAAGCCGCCAGGGTCCCGATCACGGAATAGGTGACGGCAAGCCCGGCCACGTACATGAGGGCAAGCAGCACGGGGGAGCGCGCATCTTTCTGCGCGATAAAAAAGCCCATGGTGACGGGGATCAGCGGATACACGCAGGGAGTGAGATTTAAGGCGAGCCCCATGACAAATACGATCAGCAGGACCAGGAACATGCTTTTGTCCTGAAAGGGACCGTCGCTGTCTGCCGCTTCGGGTTGTTCAGCGGCACTTCGCTCAGGCATTGCTTCCTGCGGATATCCGCTTTCCGTCCCGTTCTGTGCAGCCTTTTCATCCGGAGGAACGCCGGCCGCCTCCGCATCTTTCACCATGACCGGAAGCCGGATCCCGAGGGTCTCCGGCGCCAGGCAGGTCGCATCGTTGCAGCCCTGGTAGGACAATGTCAGACGGAGTGCGTGCTCTCCGCTCTGGACGCCGCTGCCGGCCTGCAGGGTGACGGGGATGCGGATATCGCCCTCGTAGAGGGACATCTTGCCGCCCCACGCCGTGGACAGGGTCTTTCCCTCGGGATAATCAATATTGCGGATCTCAAACCCGCTGCCCTCTTCCAGGGTGATCTCCGTCGGCACCGAGTACTCGTCCGGCGTTTCCGCACTGTTGATGTGCCAGCCTTCCCGGATGCTGATCTCCGCGACGCATTCCCGGGATCCCCCCGCCGTCATTTCCAGTGTTTTTTCCGGTACGGAAAATCGTACGATAGGTGCTTCCGCCGCCAGGAGCAATCCGCTCATCAGCAAAGCCGTGATCACGCGTTTCATGCACGCCCTTTCATTTTTTCGGAGTAAATTAACCAAATAAACCAGGATTTAACATATTTTTTTATTGCATCTTCGAATTTTTCGCTTTATAATTTTTGGCTTTTTGATCTGCGAGAGTAGCTCAGTGGTAGAGCCCCACGTTGCCAACGTGGCTGTCGCGAGTTCAAATCTCGTCTCTCGCTCAACTGCCCCGCTGAACGGCGGGGTTTTTTTCTTGCGGCCTGAATTCTGAATGTCTGTTGCTGCATTTTTCATAGATACAGGCCTATTTACCTTGACTTGATATCAAATGTTTCCTTAAATTTTATGTTTAATTTGAGGTTGACTATGCAAAAGATCATTCCGGCCTCCCGGGTTAAGAACATCCGTTACGCCATCCGTGAAGTGGTAGGCCTCGCCAACGAGGTGAAAGCCAGCGGGAAAGAAATGGTTTTCCTGAATATCGGCGACCCCAATATCTTCGGCTTCCGGCCTCCGCGGCACATGGTCGATGCGGTGTACGGGGCAATGCTGGAGAACAGGAACGGGTATTCGCCTTCTCCGGGCATTGAAGAGGCCAGGGATGCCGTGCGGCGCCAGGCGGAACGCAGCGGCATTAAGGCCCTGCGGGACATTATCATCACCCACGGCGCCAGCGAAGGGATCGAACTTTGCCTTACCGGCCTTCTGGAAGCCGGGGACAACGTTCTGCTTCCGCAGCCGGGATACCCCCTCTATTCCTCGATCCTTGCCAAGCTGAATGCCGGGATCAACCCCTACTACCTGAATGAAGAGGACGACTGGAATCTGGACGCAGAGGACATTGAGCGGCGCATTAACGACCGGACCCGGGCCATCGTGGTGATCAATCCCAACAATCCGACCGGAGCCGTCTATCCCCGGGAGACCCTTCTGCAGATCATCGAGCTGGCGCGGAAATACGACCTGGTCATTTTCAGCGACGAGATCTACGACAAGCTGCTTTACGACGGAGAACAATACACCTCCATCGGAAGCCTTTGCGACGACGTGCCGGTCATGACCTTCAACGGACTGTCGAAGTCCTATGTCGTTCCGGGATTCCGCATCGGCTGGACCGTGTTCAGCGGGCCCTCCGAACTGCTCGGCGATTATATCGGCGGCGTGCACAAGATGGCCAGGGCCCGGCTCAGCGCGAGCCATCCCATGCAATATGCGGTCCCGGCGGCCCTCGACGGCCCCCAGGACCATATCAATGCAATGCTGAAGGAACTGACGCTTCGCCGGGACATGACCGTCAACATGCTGAATGAGATCGAAGAGATCGAATGCAGGGTTCCCAAAGGCGCCTTTTACGCCTTCCCGCGCCTGCATATCCCGGAAAGCGACGAGGATTTCGTCAAGGACCTGATCCGGGAAACCGGTGTGGTCGCCGTCCACGGAAGCGGGTTCGGACAGAAAGAAGGCACGAAGCATCTCCGGATCGTCTTCCTGCCCGATGAAGCATTGCTGGAAAAAGCCTATGATAAGATCCGCGCTTTCGTCAGGCGCCGTTATCATTAACGCTTTTCATATACATCAGCATCCCCGTTGCTGATAAAACGATCAGCGGGTGTAGTTCAATGGCAGAACATTAGCTTCCCAAGCTAAATACGAGGGTTCGATTCCCTTCACCCGCTCTCCTGCTTCCCTCCCCGCCTCCTCAGGATCTTCACCGCTTTCCTCCCGCTTTCGGATACCCGTCATAAAGGCTGGCCAAAAATGATCTGCAGTTTTCTGATATTTCATTAACACTTTCAGAAAAATGCACCTATATTCCGCGTCTGAACGGAGAACTACAATATGCGAAAAACATCCATACGGAATATCGCGATCATTGCGCATGTCGATCACGGGAAAACCACGCTGATCGACGGCATGCTTCAGCAGAGCGGGACTTTCAGAAGCAATCAGGAAGTGGAGACACGGGTGATGGACTCCATGGACCTTGAACGTGAACGCGGTATCACCATCACGGCAAAGAACACGGCGATCAAATACCATGATGTCAAGATCAACATCGTGGACACCCCCGGACACGCGGATTTCGGCGGGGAGGTCGAACGCAGCCTGAATATGATCGACGGGGTCCTGCTCCTGGTGGACGCCTCGGAAGGCCCTCTGCCCCAAACCCGTTTTGTTCTGAAAAAGACTTTGGAAAGGGACCTGCCCGTCATTGTGATCCTGAACAAGATCGACCGGAAGGACCGGCGCATCGACACCGTGCTCTCGGACATTTACGACCTCTTTATCGATCTCGGGGCCAATGACCGTCAACTGGATTTTTCCGTGATCTATACCAATGCAAAGGCCGGCATTGCCCACCGGCAGCCCGGTGACGGCTCGGAGAACCTGACCCCGCTGTTTGAAACGATCCTCAGCGCCATCCCGGGCCCCGAAGCCGACGACCGTGCCGCAGTCTCGTTCATCGCAACGAACATCGCTTACGACAATTATGTGGGACAGGTCGCCATCGGCCGCCTGTTAAACGGCCGGATCGGAATGAACATGCCTTATGCCCACTGTAAGGAGGACACGATCGTCAGGAATGTGAAATTTTCCGCCATCTATACCTTTCAGGGCCTGAAACGCATTCCCGTCGATGAGGTCGAGGCCGGGGACATTATCGCCCTGGCGGGCCTGGACGGGGTACGGATCGGCGACTCCGTCTCGGAAAACGAAGATCCCTTACCGCTTCCGCGCATCCATGTGGATGAGCCCACGATCTCCATGCTGTTCTACGTGAATAACGGCCCCTTCTCCGGGAAGGAAGGCCAGTACCTGACTTCACGGAAGCTCAGGGAACGCCTCGAACGGGAGGCCCTGAGCAATGTTTCCCTTCAGGTCAGCACGACCGAACGCGCGGATGCCTTTGAAGTGCACGGGCGCGGTGAACTGCAGATGGCCGTACTGATCGAGACCATGCGCCGTGAAGGCTATGAGATGATGATCTCCAAACCCCGGGTCATTACCCGGGAGATCGGCGGGATATGCCATGAACCGGTTGAACATCTTTATATTGAGATCCCGGAAGCATTTATCGGTGTTGTCACCGAAAATCTTTCCCTGCGGAAAGGCCGCCTTCAGACGATGGTGAATCACGGCTTCGGCTACGTGCATCTTGAATTCCGCATTCCTTCCCGCGGCATGATCGGATACCGCAGTCAGTTCCTGACCGCCACCCGGGGACGGGGTGTCCTGAACAGCATCTTCCACGGCTACGAGCCCTGGTTCGGCCCCATCCCCCAGCGGAACACCGGGGCCATTATCGCGGACCGCCCGGGAAACGTGACCGCATATGCAAGCCTGGCCATGGAGGACCGCGGTGAGCTCATCGTTTCCGTCGGTGACAAGGTCTACAAAGGCATGATCGTGGGAGAGCGGAATCTTCCCCATGACCTGATGGTGAATATCACGCGTGAAAAGAAGCTGACCAACATGCGCGCATCGACCTCGGAATCCACGGTCACCCTGCATCCGCCGCGCATTTTGACGCTGGATCAGGCCATTGAGTTCATTGCGGAGGACGAAGTGGTGGAGGTCACTCCCCTTTCGGTTCGGCTCCGGAAATTCGACCTGAATAAAAAAATATAACCGGCCCTGGCCGGCGGATGCGGAAAAGCCGCAGAGTTGCCGGGATATACGGAGGCAGCTTCGGCAAGCCGCACGGCGGATCCTGTCCCCATGCTTTATCCCTGATCCGGGTTTTTATACCTTGCGCTGATGTATTTTTTTAAACGCTTTACAGATACTCAAAATATATATCGACGTCAATATATTCCCACTTGCCGTTGACTTCCTGTTTCAGAACGGAGGAACCGTGGATCTCACGGATCGTGCCGTCGTCCTTGTCGATAACAAAATACGAATCCCCCAGGAACCAGCTCAAAATGATGCTGCGGGTGTTCATGACGATCACAAAGGTGTCTTCTCCTCCGTAGGGGGTATTGTCCGTTTTCTCGATCTTGAACTGGATCAGGCGGCTGAATTCCGCCGCGGGTACGTAAAAATAGACGGGCTCGCCGGATCTCAGGAGATCAAGGTTTTCCCTGACAAAGGATTGCTGTACGGGACCGAACAGCAGCGGGATCTCCAGGTCCCGCGTCCGTTCCTTCCGCTTCTCTTTTTTAGTAAAGACCAGATCTACTTTGTCGCCTTTACGGAACAATTCGGAACGTTCCTCCAGGACAGGGAAATCGATCACATGCTTCTCCCATTCGTGCTCCGCGTTCAGGAACAATTCCTCGCTTGCGAACAGCGTTCCGTTCGGTTCATAGTAATATTGACCGAGCATTATCCCGGCTTCGGTGGTATCCGCATCGTTCTTGTAGATGAATACGGGGCTTTCCCTGTCGCTTCCCTGCCAGTAGACCTCGGCTTCGAAGCGTTCCTGCGCATTCAGCAGCATCAGGGATACCGTCAGTAACACCATGGTCTTGAGGATCATTGTCAGCTTGCAGTTCATTTTTTTCCTTTCTTGCGCTTAAAGAGCATTATTTTCGTAAAATTTTCCGATTCGCCGCGTAAATACTGGAAAAATTTCTTTCGTATCATGACAAAAGTCAGCATAAAGGTGAATATGAAAAATCCGAAGATCACCGGATCTAGCAATATCTCCGCCCACACGGACAACAAGAAGTAGCAAAGGGGCAGAAAGAGGGCGGTGAACACGGCGGAAAAAGCGACATTGCCGGAAAGGACCAGGAATATCAGAAAGCACAGCAAACAAAAGGGCGCGATAAGGGGGACCATGCCGGTGACCGCGCCCGCTGCGGTGCCGAAGCCTTTTCCGCCTTTGAACCCGGCAAATACGGGTTTGACATGTCCCAGGACGACCGCCAGCGTCACGATCACGTACATCCAGGACACGGAAAGGAGCGGTTCGGAAAACAGCTGAAGCCTGGCAATAAAAAACGTTGCCGCGAACCCTTTCAGAAAGTCAATGACGGCCACGGGAAAGCCGGCCTTCGCTCCGAGCACCCGGAAGGTGTTCGTCGCCCCGGTGTTCCCGCTCCCGTGCTTGCGTATATCGATATGCCTGAATATTTTTCCCGCGATCACTCCGGTGGGAAAAGAACCTATCAGGTAACAGGCAACGACGATAATAATAAGATCGATCATGTTCAACCCCTTTCAGTTAATCCGGACCTTCCAGCAGGTCCCAGTGTCGCTTTCTGGCGATGCGCCGCAATTTTCTCGTCGGATTCACCGCCACGGGCCTTCCCGCTGCGAAAAGCAGGGGCAGGTCGTCATGGTGGTCCGTATAGAAGACGATGTCTCCGGGTTCCCGTCCCGCTGCGGAGAGATGATCCATGACGCGTGCCTTTTTTCCCTCCCGGTACGGGGGAAGGGACTGTAAATATCCGGTGCTGATCCCGCCGCTGAACCCGATCTCGCTTGCGATAATGGTATCCGCACCGACATATTCGGCGATGGGCTCCACCAGGATCCTGAAGGAAGATGTCGCCAGGACCACCTCGGCGCCCTTTTCCTTCGCTTTCCGTATTTCCTGCAGGACAGGGTCGTTGAGCCCCTTTTTGATCTTTTCCCGGAAAAGCCGGCCGGCCAGTCCGGCCATGGCCGCTTCGGAGAACCCCTGCAGCGCCCGGATACGCTTCCGGGTAATGGACGCTTTCACATTCCCGCCCCTGAACAGAAAAAAATAATACGGTAACACAAACACAATGCTCCGGGGAATGATCCCTTCCCGGAATGCCGCAGGCAGGAAGGTCCTTACCGTTGATCCTTTGTAAAGGGTATTGTCGATGTCAAAAATATATATCATCGGTCCCGCTTTTTCATGGTTTAGGAATAATAACAATTATTTAACCGTAAAAAAATTATTTTTTTTACTGTGCGGTGTTCCTATATTTTTATGACAAATAAAACAACAGGTGAAGATCATGACACAACATCCGGATTGCTATGAAATTGACGCACATTGTTTGTTCAACGCTTTTCTTTCAGGGAACAATGAGATCGTAAAGAATAAAAATGTGCTTGACCGGATCAATGTCTTTCCTGTGGCCGACGGAGACACGGGGACCAATCTCGTACTGACTCTCAGCGCCGTGAAAAACAGCAATATGAAAAGAACGGCGGGCGAAACCCTGGAGGCCATGGCGGACGCCGTGCTTTCCGGAGCCCGCGGAAATTCCGGCATTATCTTTGCGGAATTTATCGGCGGCCTGGGGGAATATCTTCAGAAACTCGAGAAGATCAGCGCCAATGATCTTGCGGAAGGACTCAAGAACGCCGTCCGCCGCGCCTACAACGCCATCAGTGAACCGGTGGAGGGAACGATACTGACCGTGCTCAGTGACTGGTCCCGCGCGATCGAAAAGCACAAGTCGAAAAAGGATTTCACGACCATTCTCCCCGAGACCCTGAAGGTGGCAAAGACCTCTCTGGAGAACACGCCCAACCAGCTTAAGATCCTGAAGGACTCACATGTCGTTGATGCCGGCGCCGAAGGATTTTTTCTCTTTGTGAAGGGATTTACACACTATTTTACCTCGGGCCGTAAAGAGGTCGTTGAGCCCGAAGACACCCTGGAGATCGTCACCCCGGAACATACGCACTACGTGGAATTCCCGAAATACCGTTACTGTACGGAAGCATATATAAACAACAGCAGCAAAAGCATTGAGGAGGTCAGGGAGTCACTTGCCGCGTTCGGGGACAGCCTGATCGTCGCCGGGAAAGGCGAAAAGGCCCGCGTACACATCCATACCGATCAGCCTGCGGAGATCTTCCGCATCCTGAGCGGGCACAGCAATATCATGGAACAGAAAGTGGACGACATGGTCCGGGAATATCAGGTCACGCAGGAAAGGAAATATCCCATCGCGCTGCTTACCGATTCCGTCTGCGACCTTCCTCAGGAGATCTTTGACAGGTACCAGATCCATGTCATTCCCATGAACATCAATTTCGACGGCAACCAGTATCTGGACGGGATCACCATAAAAAGCGACTATATTTTCAAGCATATCGACAGCATCAGGGATTTCCCCAAATCCTCTCAGCCTTCGCCGAAAGCTTTTCAGATGATGTATTCCTACCTCTCGACATATTATGATTCGATCATCGCCGTTCACGTATCGTCAAAATTATCCAATACCTTCGACCTGAGCAGAACGGAGGCGGAAAAGATCAGCGACAGGAAAATTACGGTCATTGATTCCCTGCAGAATTCCGGAGCGCAGGGACTGGTGGTCCTGCGGGCCGCAGAAGATATCGCCGCGGGAAAAAGCCATGATGAAGTGGTCCGGAACATTGAAGCATACCGCCGCAAATCAAGGATACTGGTTAAAGTCCCCACACTCAAATACATGGTCCGCGGCGGGAGGGTCAGCCCTCTCCAGGGGTTTATTGCAAGGATCATCAATTTGAAACCGGTCGTCTCCCTCGGCAGGGACGGCGAATCGGTCATCCCGGAGAAAAGCCTTTCCGGCCGCCGCACCCGCAACAAGATACTGGAAATGGTCAGAGGAGAAATGGAAAAGGGGAAACTGAAATATTACGCGATCGTCTACGGCATGCCGCATGAGGAAGTGGACCTCTTTGAAAAAGAGCTGGAACATTTAACCGGCGAAAAACCCCTGTTCAAAAAGCCCATCTCTCCCATCATCGGCCTGCACGCGGGGCCCCTCACCTTTGCCGTCGTCACCATGAGAGAATAAGACCGTACCTCTAATGAGTTGAGTTGTTGAGGCGTTGAGTTGTTGAGACGAAGAGACGAATAGACGAATAAATGCATGTACACCGTCATCCCGTCCGTCAGCTGACGGATCGGGATCCCCACCATTTGACGACTGAGAAACGGAGAGATACATTGCACAAGTACCTTGCAGCCCCGAGCTTGTCGAGGGGCTGAATATAAGTAGCCCGGTACGAAGTGCCGGGAACAACGATGATCCAATATCAAAAACAACCCCGAACGAAGATGAGGGGTTGAACATAACGAGCCCGCCATGCAACGCCGGGACCACGAAATGCCCCAAACCCCACGCCGCATACCCCATACCCTATACCCCACACCCCATACCACAGACCACAAGCCCCATACCACAGACCACAAGCCTCATACCCCATACCACAGGCCCCATGCCCTCATCACCATTCCTGCGGCATGACCCGGATCTCATCCGTATCGTAACCGCGTGCATCCAGGCGGGCGATGATCCCCCGGTAATCCGCATCGGAAAGATAGGGTTCTCTCGCCATGATCCATACGTACTTGTAGTTGTTCGTTCCGATCACGGTGTAGCGGTAGTCCTCTGCCAGGTCGATGATGAGATAGGGCAGGCGCAGGGGCCATATGGGCTGCACTTTCCATTCGGCATTGTTTTCCTTATTGGTGATCCAGCCCCTCTGGGTGGTGACTTTCCGCCTGCCTTCCGGCGATTGTTTGTAAAAAACATAGCGGACGTGCACCCTGTCATCCCCTTCGAAGGTATAGGTCTCTATGCCGTTCACGGCGTTCTTTTCAATGATGGAAGGCAGCAGGGCAATGACATACCAGTCCCCGCTGAACTTCTCCAGGTCCACATGGTCAACGACTTCCTGAAAAGGTGCTTTCGCCGCCAGGACGGAAAGCAGGACCGCGATCAGCACCAGGCATCGGATGACAAATGCATTTTTTGACTTCATTTTTATTCTCCTTAAAAACTTATTCATGCAGCACGGACACAAAACTTTCCGGAAATATTCCGCGTTTTCATGCGCCGGACAAAGCTTTCATGACCGCATCATTGACGGCGCGCCTTACGGGATTGACGGCTTTCTGGTCAAGCGGGTACACGCGGTTCGTCAGCAGGATGACAAAAACGTCGTTTTCCCTGTCGATCCAGGCGCAGGTCCCGGTATATCCCGTGTGGCCGATGGCGGTTGCGGACATCCTGCTGCCGGCCGAACTCCCCTTGCCGTTCACGCTCCAGCCGTAACAGCGGCCGTTGGCCTGCAGCGTGACAAAGGGCTGTACGGTCGCTTCCCGGACATAACGGCGCCCTCCGTACACGCCGTCATTCATGATCAGCCGGCAGAAAGCGGAAAGTTCCGAAGCGGTCGAGAACAATCCCGCATTCCCGGAATATCCTTCAAGCGAACGCGCCAGCGGATCGTGGACAACACCCTGCAACAATATTTCCGTTCCGCTGCTGTCCCCCACTGTCGGCAGGCATTTTTCCCGAAGCGGGGACAGCGGGGCGAAAAACGTATTTTCCAGTTCCATGGGTTCGGTAAAATGTTCCCTGTAGAAATCCCGCATTTTCCTGCCGCTGGCCGCTTCAACCACACGCATCAGTGTGATAAAATTCAGGCAGCTGTATTTGTATTCTCCCAGTTCCTGTGTCATGGAAACATGCATGATCCTCTCGAGCGTTTTTCCGGGCGTGTCCGCCGGGGTCTCATAGGCCGGAAGGCCGCTGTTATGCAGAAGAAGATGCTTTACCCTGATAATGTCTTTTCCGTTATTGTCAAATTCAGGCAGATATTCAACGACATACGCTTCCGGATCGACGAGCCCGATGTCAATGCATTTCATGACGGACATGGAAGTGGCGAAGACCTTGGTCAGCGATGCCAGGTCAAAGAGCGAGGCGGGGGTGACTTTTTTCGCATTCGCAGCATAGGTGTATTTTCCGTAAGCCTTCTCATAGAGAATATTTTCCGAATCTCCCACAAGGAGTACGGCTCCCGGAAAAATGCGGTCTTCAATAGCGTCCTGAATGATGCCGTCCGCCGCACGGAAATCCGGAGCGGAGCAGCCGCAGAATCCAATAGCAAGTATCATAAGCAGAATCACTTTCTTCATTTCCTTCCCTTCCTTAAGATTATTATCAATAAAAATATGCTTTCAGGTCCGACCATGTGGCGTCCGAACTGACCGGGATATCCTGCCAGAAGTAGATCACCCAGTAATTCCGGTTGTTCCGTGTCAGTTTGATCACGCTATTTCCGTTAAAAACGCTGTCATAACCCCGGCGGGTATGCTGCGCAACAATGTGATAATTGATCTGGTATCTAACCGAGTCGCCTTCGTCGTTTACCGGAACCTCGTCATTGCTGATCTCGAGCAGCAGCAGTGAATCTTCCGGGCAGGCGGAAAGCAGTTCCTGAAAATAGATAAGTTCATTCTGCGCATCCCACTCAGCGGGAAAGACACCTGCTTTGACCGGTGCGGCCTCATAAGCATACGCAATGCCGGAGGAAGTGGAATCCGAGAAACAGCGGCTGTACACGTCATGTTCGCGATAGGCAAAAGCGTTCCTGAGATTCGTGAAAACGATGCCGGGGTCCGTGGGCGGAATAAAGTGATCTTCCGAAGGACGCTGGGGCGCCTCGGGATCCCGCATGAATCCCTCGCAGGACCACAGCAGGAAGAAAACCCCCGTAAGGAGAAGTATCGGTTTGAAAATTCTCATAAAGTCCATTCACGCTTGCCGCATTGCGTCAAAACTGCATCCCGAACGTGAACATCAGCGGGTTCCCCAGTCCTTCCCTGTGAAAGAACTGTCCGTACCCCACCCGGTATTTTCCCCATTTGACATCCGCACCGATATGATGCGTCATCTGGAGCTTGTCATAGGAGTAGCTTATGTCGAACACGGGATGAACATAACGGGCTCCGAAACGGTAATAAGGGTCCATCTCCCGGTTCAGCCCGGCTTCCAGGGAGAGGATGAAAACGTTAAAAGTGACGTCTCCGCCCACATAATAACGGACGGGGATTCTGGTCGGCACTTCATTCAGGGCGGACATGTACCCGATATTTTCCACGCCCGCCAGTGCCCGGTAACGCGCACTGAAGGCAAACACCGCCTCCGCATCCGCAGCGGCGCCCCAGGCGCTCGCATAAAACAGACGTTCATTCAGGATCTTGATCTTTGTGTTCGCCGTCCAGCGGCCGTTAAATTCCCAGGACCTTCCGGCATAGAGAACGGTGTTGTAATATGTCGTGGTCCCGACCGGCTCCGGCGAGGGCTGATCCCCGCGGATCTCGATATTTCCGGATATCAGTCCCTTGAAACCGAAATAATAATTCCCGTAATGTGCGCTCAGCACGGAATAATCCGTGTCATAGAACCAGCTGGCATAGGAAAAATCGATCCGGTCCTCTGCCTTTGCCGGTACGGAGGGGAAGTATCCGTCCTGGGCCAGTTCGGGAAAGGTCAGTGCCGGAAACCCTTCTCCGGCGATCATGTACGTGAACAAAAGCGAAATGATAAGGATCCTTTTCATGGGGGAAGATCTCCTAAAAATAAAAGAACCAGGTGAAGAGGTGGCTGATGCCCTCATTGACCCTTCCGGCAATGAACGCATAATCCATACGGGAAACAATATGGTCCCAGATGACGAACTGCGTCCCGAGACCGGCGGTCGGTGAGGCATTGTCTGCGCCGGCCCGCAGGTAGATCCCTTCTCCGACCCTGGCTTCAGCACCCAGATGCCAGGTGGGCTCTATCTCCGTGGAATACTTGTAGGTCCCCGTGAAAAGATAGCGGTCACTCAGCAGGTAGCTTATGCCGAAATGATATCCTGCGGGATAGCGGTCCACCCTCCGCGTCTGAAATTCCGCAAAGGGTTCGGCGGAGGTATCCCAGGTCACTTTCCCGGAAAGGTCCTTATAGACAAATCCCAGGTGCAGGTTGTTGACCGGCGTGATCAGCGCCCCGATATCCGCACTGAACCCGGAAGAATTGGAGTTGATAAGCTGGTCGGAGAGGATCTTGCCGGAAACGCCCAGCGAAAGCCAGTCGAGTATCTGTATCCCGAAACCGATCACAAAGGCATTCTGCGACCAGCTGTAATCGTAGGTATAGTCATTGGAATAATTCCTGCCCTCAATATTGTCCACGCCGGCATGTATCCAGGCGGCGGTCATTCCGGCGCGGGGCGGCAGTCCGGCGGCAAATGCAAGGGACTGGTAGGAACGGTCCAGGGTAAGGAACTGAAAGGAACTGGAAAACTGCTTGCTTTCGATCGAGGAAAGCACGGCGGGATTCCCGTTCACCATATTCACATCGCCGGGGACCGTGGTGGCCGCATTCCCCAGGGCGGCCGAACGTGCATCCGCCGGCATGCGAAGATATGCTCCCGCAACGCCCCCGGCCTCATCCCCGGCAAACGCAAGGGCCATAGTAAAAAGCAGCAGTGATATTTTCAAAAAGTGCTTCATGCTTCCTCATCAATCCAGGACGATCAGTTTTGTCCATGCAATGTGTTGCTTTTCCTGTTCTTCATATTCGAGCCGTATAAAATAAACCCCGTTGGCGACAAGGGCGTTCAGACCGTTCCTTCCGTTCCAGGTAAATTCAATATTTTCCCTGTCCGTGTACAGGTCCTCAACAAGCACTTTCACGCGGGTCATGCTGTAATCGAAAATTTCAATATTCACGGTGCCCGGATCCGGCAGGTGACAGTGTATGCGGACATAGCCTTCATCGCCGACCCGGTTCATCCGTGAGGGGGAAAAGGGGTTCGGATAGGCGGACAGGTCGGGCGCCTGCCGGTAGTCGCGGTTCACGCGGCGCAGGATCTTCCAGTGCATTCC
>JAGYLW010000035.1 GCA_018400915.1 Fidelibacterota bacterium | reverse complement strand
CAGAAGCGCCAAAAACCAATAAACGGAAATACCGGACAGGGCGGTCAGAGCGGCGTAAAAAACGGTCATGGAAACCGCGCGCCCCGCTTTATCGAAAAGGGAAAGGAGAAACGCGGCGCTAAGGACGATAACGAAGATATAGATGGGGTCTACCATTTCAACTCCTTGAAATCATGGATATCCAGTGATCCCTTCGCCTCGTGAAGCCGGACGGCATAGGCGAGCATCAGCGCCGTGACCGCCAGCCCGATCACGATGGCGGTCAGCACCAGCGCCGATGGAACGGGGTCCACGACCCTTTGCAGGGCGTCCGCCTGATCCACCGCCTTGTCCAGAATGGGCGCGGTGCGGCCTTTGAGATAGCCGATGGAGACCATCATGAGATGGATGCCGGTATCCGCGATAGAAAACCCGATGATGATCCTGATGATGTTCCTGCGGGTCAGCATGCCGTACAGTCCGATAATAATGAGGGCAAAACCAATAATGCTTACGTAGATCATTCCGCACCTCCCCGCATATTGTCAATGATGCCGACAAGTTCGGACCCCACCTTCAGGCCGATCAGGGAATATATGACGGGGATGGCGCCTGCGGAAAAGAGCTTGCCGAATTCCCCGGGCGGCAGGAAACGGCTGTCCAGGAACCCGGCGGCCAGGAGAAGTCCCAGGGCCCCCATGGCAACATAAAAAACACCGGACAGAGATTCCGTCCACTGCAGGATAGTTCTGCTGACGCTTGCGGAGCGATTTGCGAACAAAAACAGAACCACGGCGGAAGCGATCAGCACACCGCCCTGGAATCCTCCCCCGGGCGTCAGATGTCCGTGTGTAAAAACAAACACCCCCACCAGCAGTATCAGCGGAAGCAGGAAGGCCGTGCCGGTCTTCAACAGGGCAGATGCCTCCCGTTTTCCCGGCGCCGGTCTTTTCTCCTTTCTTCGCAGAAAAAAGCCTACGCCGGCGGCCGCGGCAAAAAGCACGGCGACTTCCCCGAGCGTGTCCATTCCGCGGTAGGTCACCACCACCGAGGTGACCAGATTGGCCGACCCCAGTGCGTCCGGACCTTCGCCGGCATACTTCTGCGCCACGGGAGACAGCTCCTGAAAGGGCGTCAGTTCCGTCAAAAGCGGCAGAAGCATAAGAACGAAGAGTCCGAGGATCAATATAACGGCATATTTTCTAATCATGTTTATCCTGCTCTCTGATTTTTTTCAAGGCAAACAAGAAAACGATCGTCGTCAGTGCGGAGCCGATCGCAGCCTCCGTCATGGCCACATCCGGGGCAGCCAGCACAATATAAAGGACGCTGGCAAGTAAACTGATCACCCCTGCCAGAATGACCGCCGACAGCAGATGTTTCTGATGCACGGCCAGTACCCCTGCGGCGATCATGAGCATTCCCGTTACGATGATGAAAACGCTTATCATTTTCCTTCTCCTTCCGGCTCTGTGCGGGCTTCCTCATCCTGCGCCAGATCGTCCTTGACCGTATCCTTTGCCAGGGGAATGCCGTGTTTGTGTGCGGCCCGTGCCAGGGCGTGGGTGGACAGCGGATTGGTGAAGATCACGAACAGAATAATAAGGACGACCCTGGCGACGCCGATCTCCTGATGAAAGCCAAGCGCAAGTCCAGCAATGAACAGCAATGTCCCCATGGTGGTCGCCTTCGTTCCCGCCTGCATGCGGTTGTATATGTCGGGCATGCGCAAAAGCCCCAGGGCCCCCAGGAACAGGAAGACCGAGCCTGCCAGCGTGATAATGGCGCCTGCAAGTTCCATCATATCCCCCTTTCCATATACCGCGCAATGGCGATCACGCCGATAAAACTGATGATACTGTAGACGATGGCGACATCAATGTAAATGGCCCGTTCAAGGAAGGCGGCCAGGAACACGATCAGTGAAATGGAAATGATGGTCATAACGTCCAGTGCAACAACACGGTCCGCTGACGTGGGACCAATGATCATCCGGATAAAGGCAATGAGCAGTGCCGCAAGTCCGGTCATGGCGGCCACGGCGTAAAGTGTATCAGCCAAAGATCACCTCCAGATGTTTTTCAAATTTTCGTACGATATCGCGGGTGGCTCCCTCAAGGTCCCTGTGCCGGATCTCGATCCAGTGGATATACAGAAGATCCCCCCGTATCCCGACCGTCAGCGTGCCCGGCGTGAGCGTGATCGAATTCGCCAGTATCATTTTGCCGATATCGGAGCGGAGCCGGGTCCGCACCCTTACGATCCCCGGTTTGAGGGGCAGTTTCGGATCGATCACACGGCGCGCGACATCAAGATTCGACACCAGGAGCTCCTTAAAGAACACAAGAATGTACCAGAGACCGATGAACAGGGCCCGGGGGGTAAGCCTGATGTCTCCCAGTACCGGCGTTAAATTCCGTGTCAGAATTACGATCAGCAGCGACACGATCAGACCGGTAATGCATTCCTGAAGGTCACGGGAGCCCAGCAGGAACCAGACCAGCAGCAGCAACAGGAACAAAATGCCGCTGTGCTTTATGCTTCTTCCCGCCGTTTCATGGTTTTTTGCTCTGTGCTTTTTCATCTCATGGGTCCTTTCAGGATAAGCAATGCTTCATGCAGAAGGAGATGATCTCCAGTTCCCTGGCCAGATCGATATTATGTATATACATTCCGTGCTTCTTCCGGGGAAATATTTCGGAGGTGAAATTCAGAATCCCCCTGACATGGGCCGGGTCCAGGTCATCGACGATCGCTGCGGCTTCCGGAGAAGGCACCGTCAGCACCATGATCCCGATATGCTTTTTTTTGATAAAGGCATTGAGATCCCTGACATCCAGGATCTCCGTATCCCCAATCAACGTGCCGATCTTCCCGGGATCGTTGTCAAAAGCGGCGGCGAATCGAAAATTGGCCCGCATAAAACCCGGATGCTTTATCATGGCGGTACCGAGGTTCCCCGCGCCGACAAGCACCACATCCTTTTTCCTGTCAATGCCGAGTATTTTGTTCAGGTGCTTTGTAAGTTCTTCAATGTCGTACCCCTGCCCCCTTACGCCGTACGCTCCGAACTGCGCAAGGTCCTTCCGGATGGTGCTGGGTTTCAGTCCGCATGTTCCTGAAATGTCCGAAGAAGTGAGAAGCGTTCTCCCCTTTTTACGGGAAAGCCGCAGACAGTGAAGATAATTCGTTAATCTTCTTATCACCGCTTCAGATATGTTACTGCTGTAAAAATCCATTCCGGCCCTGAAATATCGTTATTGATCGCTGATTGCTTGTGAAAGTTATAACTTTCACATAATGGATGCAAGAAAAAATTTCCGACTGGCCGTGCGCGTGTTTTTTTTGATTGTGATTGCGGGACCGGATGGCTAATATTATGACACGAACGCAAATCAGCTGTGATTTTTTCATCTGCTTACCCGATGGTATCCTTTATACCACCGTTTCTTCCGCCGCTGACCGGCATCCCGCAAGCCAAAGGACCGTCATGAACGCGAATGCCCTCATCTACGACCCGCTGCTGCGCCGGGCGCTCAGCCCGCTCCGCCGGGCCGTTGCCCGCATGCTTCCGGCGGGAAAGGACAGCAGAATACTCGATCTCTGCTGCGGTACGGGCGAACAGCTGTACATATTGCGGGAACAGGGCTACCGGGACCTGCACGGCGTGGACCTCTCCCGTGAAATGCTGGAAGTCGCGGGAAGCAAAGCTCCGGACATCCGTTTCTACCGGGAAGATGCGGCATGCACCTCCTTCCCGGATGCGTCTTTCGATGCCGTGACGATCTCCCTGGCTCTGCATGACAAAGACCGGCATGCACGACGGAACATCCTGCTTGAAATACGGCGCCTTCTCGCGCCCGGGGGCAGTGCGGCCGTTGCGGATTTCTGCTTCGACGGAGCCTCGCGTTTCGGCGGCCGCTTCGCGATCTCGGCGGTGGAATGGTTCGCCGGCGGGGAACATTACCGGAATTTCCGCGATTATATCCGCAGGGGGTCTGCCCCGCATCCTTCCCGAAGGTGTTTTTGATTGTCTGGAAGCGGGAAGGGTCCCGGAAACGGTATCGGGATCTGGGTGCTGAGACCGCACCCCGTAAATGGAACCCCTTGTATTTCCCGGGTGATATATGCTGAAACGTGTCCTCATGATCTTTCCCCTTTCCCTCTCACACTGCCGCTTTTGCGGTGACTCCGGGAGATCGATTCCCGCTGGCCATATTAAGATCTCACCGAATGAGGATCTCCTTTCCTGCTTACGGAGGAGCGGCACTCATCATATTGTCTATCTGAACGGCGCTTATCAGAACCGCACCTATTTTACCGGCCGCGATATCGGTGTGAACCAGTACAATGTAAGCCTCATGGCGGCTTATCACTACCGGGGTTTCACGGCGTCCGCCGGAGCGCTGATCTACTCGGAATTTGAACCGCACTGGAACCTGACGCAGCTTTCCCTGGGATACCGCCGTCAATTCTTCAGGAAGCTTCCCCTGGAGGCGGGCATCTCCTACGGCCGCTATTGTTTTCATGATCCGGATGATTCCCTGACCGTTATGTACCCGAACAGCCTGGCTCTGGACCTTTCATATGCCGCCCCGCACTGGGGCCTTATGCTGGATCCGGTGATCTTTTTCGGTGACGGCAGTACCGCGCAGATAAGTGCTTCGGTATTCGGGGACCTTCCCTTGCTCCGCCTGAAAGGCGGCAGCCGCTTCAAGCTGAAACCCCGCATAGGCGTGATCTTCGGGAACGAGCCCAGCGCTTATACCGAGCTGCCGGGAGCACTGCCACCCCTGACTGCGGAATCCTTCGGACTTCTGAATACGGAGATCGTCATTCCCCTGCTGTGGTACTGCGGGGATCTTGACATACGTGCCGGTTTCCACTACAATATCCCGCATGCGCCGGGAGGGGACACCGCATATGCGCCCACATCGTTCATCAGCCTTTCCGCCGGGTATATTTTCAGTTTCGCAGGAAAATAGCAGATATTTTCATTAACCTTCGCGCACGTCTCCCGTGTCCTGTATATGGAGGAAGCGATTGGCAAGACAAAAGCGAAAGATCATTGATAGCTGGATCATACAGTACTATGACAAGGTGCTGGCCATATCCCTGCGCCTTACGGGAAACCGCGAAGATGCCGGGGACTGCACGCAGGAAGTCTTTATCAAGGCCTGGGAAAAGCTCGGCAGTTTCCGGGGGGACTCGCATCCCATGGCGTGGCTGAAACGCATCGCCATTAACACCTGTTACAATTTTCTCAACCGCAACAAGGTGAAACAATGGGATGCCGTTGAAGACATCAGCACCTCGGAAGAACCCGTGCCCGGAGCACAGTTCCGGACGTTCGACCCCGCGTATCTGCGCGTGCTTTCTCCGCTGGAGCGCAGTGTCCTCGTCGGACGTGTCTATGACGAGCTCAGTTTCAAAGCTCTCGCCGCAGCACTTGATACCAGCGAGAACAGCGCCAAGGTAAGCTATCATAACGCGATCGGAAAATTACGAAAGGTGATGACATGACGTGTAAAGAAATACAGGCGATGATACCGGAGATCCTCCGGGAACCCGGAAAACATCCGGAAGCGGAAAAGCATATTGAAACATGCGAAGCATGCCGGAACGAGCTGGCTTTCATCCGCTCCCTTCAGCAGGAGCTTCGTGGCGCTTTCCCGCAACCGCCCCTGACGGAGACGATCCCCCGGCGCATCAAGGTCATGCGAAAGGTCCGTTACCGCACATTGCAGCGTTACGGAATCTATGCCGCAGCGGCGGCGGCCGTCATCGTGCTGACCTTTCTCCTCCCCTCCCTGTTCAGCACGCAGGACAGGACCCCGGAAATGTACACGTATTATGAAACGGAAACCCTCGAGGCCATGATGGCCGCGGACCTCTCGGAAGGCATGCGGATCAGCGACGAAGCAATCGCTCTGTACCTGATCGAGAATGCTCCGATGAACACCCTCGAAGATCTGTCATTTTAACATAAGGTGAAATATGAAAAAGATCCTTGCATTTATAATCGCATTACACTTCATGCTCGTGCTTGCGCCCCTGTCCGCGCAGGAGATGACGAACATGGAGAACTACCGCATCTACAAGATGTCGGAATACCTGGAGCTCACGCCGGAACAGGCGGAGACCTTCTTTCCGCTCCTGCGTCAGTACGAAAAAGAGCTTGCGGGCATTTCCGAACAGGAAAACAAGCTCTATGAGTCCGTCAAATCCCGTCAGAAAAAAGGCGGAATAGGAGAAGGCGAACTCCAGCAGATCATGAAACAGGTGGAACAATTTGAGAGGCAGCGCACACAGCTCAAGCAGCAGTTCATGCAAAGGGCCGGAAAAGCGCTTTCGCCCGGCCAGGCCAGCCGCATCCCCTTTTTCGAGAAAGAGTTCCGCAGGGAGCTGAAGCGCGAATTCATACAGCGCCAGCAGGGAAGATCCCCCGTGAACAACCCGGGAAGCGGCGGCGGAAATCCGGGAAATCAGGGCGGTCAGCGCGGACGGCCGTAACTGTGTTTCCCGGCGGGAACCGCGTTAGCTGAGGCTGAATAATGGTAAAGGAAGGCTTTTCGCTTTCCGCCTGACGGGTGTGGAGCCCCCTGAACGGACCGCGAACGAAGCCTTAAGATCTTTCCGCATGCATCCGCTTTTCATCATAGGCCTTCAGGAAAGGCTGCAGGCCGGAACCGGACTTCCGTTCCCGGCTGAGCCATGCTGTTTCCTTCTCCGGGGGAAGGATGACCGGCATGCGTTTCCGGGAATTGTGAATGACCTCCAGCAGGGGGTTTGCCGCCGTTGTCAGAATGCTGAAACCCGTCCATTGCTCCCGGGTGACCGGATTGACCCAGCGGTCCCAGATCCCGGCGAGGCCCATTATATCATGATCGCAGCGGATACGGTACTGGATTTTATTGCGGCCGGCATGCTGCCATTCGTAAAACGCGTCCGCGGGTACGATGCAGCGCCGGAAACGCAGGGAGTTGCGAAAGGAGGGCCTTTCGTCGGCGGTCTCCGAGCGGGCGTTCAGGGTACTGCGGCGCATGCGCTTTGCAAAATCGACATCATTGACCCAGGACGGGATCATCCCCCAGCGGAAAAGCCGGATCGTCTGCGGCTCATCCTGGGTGACGACCGGTAAGAGCGGGTGGGAAAAGGCATTGAACACTTCCTGCGGCACAAAAAGATCTTCTTCCGGGAATTCCGCCCGGAAACGGTGTTTCAGCGTCTTTGCATCGGAACTTACGGCAAGATAAAAACACATCTTTTATTCCTTTTGGAAAGATTAATGGAATATCGTATAAAATAAAAGCATTTTTTGACCGGATATTGATGGCAGACGGGATCGGGGGAAGCAAGGAAGCAAAGAAGCTCGGAAGCCAGGAAGCGAATAAGCGAATAAGCGAAGAAGCGAATAAGCGAATAAGCGAAGAAGCCAGGAAGCAAGGAAGCTAAGAAGCGAAGAGGCGAGGAAGCGAAGAAGCCGGGGAGCGGAGATCTGTCTTATCTCTTGGAAATCTCTAAACGCTCCTCTCTAAGCGTTAAACGGGATTCAACCCTTCGACAAGCTCAGGGTTGTGGGGTATGGATAGCATTTCGCGATCCCGGCACTTCGTACCGGGCTATTAACCTTCAACCCTTCGATCACCTCAGGGTTGTGGGGCATGATGGTATCTCGTTGTTCCCGGCACTTCGTACCGGGCTACTTATATTCAGCCCCTCGATAAATTCAGGGCTCTGTCGTTTTATATTGGGGATCCTGAAATAAATTCAGGATGACGATGTACCAGGATGACGGTGCTCATTGCATTGCTTCGTCTCAACAAATTAACAAATTAACAGATCAACAAATTAACAAATTAACGACGCAACGTCTTCCCTTCTACTTGATCCTTTTATATTGCCTTAAGATCTTCAGGGTTTTGTCGACGGGGAGGGCTTCGACCTTTCGTCCTTTGTAACCGGTCATGCTTTCGGCGGCAAAGAGGGAATTGACGATCGCTTCTTCGGTCGCCTCGATCACGGCTTCGAACAGGAGGCTGAGACGGCTGTTGCGAAGGACGGCAAGATCATTCAATGCTGAGGCGGAGGAATACGGGATCCGGAGATCTTCCGCCGTGGAGACTGCGATCACAAAATCACCGCTGCCGTTGGAGGCGATCCCGCCCGTTCTCGCCAGTCCGAACATCGCGCGCTTTGCCAGCCGCTTCAGATTCCGCGGACAAAGCGGGGCGTCCGTCATCACAACGATCATGCAGGAACCGTCCGCGGAGTATTCCTCTTCAACGGAACGGAAGCTGTACTGTCCCAGTTCGATGCCCACCGGCACGCCGGCGATCTGCAGGATGCCCCCGTAATTGCTCTGCACCAGTACCCCCACCGTGTACCCGCCGCGGCTTTCGGGAAGCACCCGGGATGCGGTGCCGATCCCGCCCTTGAAACCGAAACAGATCGTTCCCGTCCCCGCACCGACATTTCCTTCCTCCACCGGACCGCCGGAAGCATTGTCGATCGCCCGCAGGATGTCTTCCCTGGTCAGAACCCGCCTGCGGATATCGTTCAGGCCGCCGTCATTGGTCTCCCCCACCACGGGATTCACGCTGCGAACATCACGGTTGGCGGGAAAACGGAAAGTATAGTCGATCAGGGCCTCCGCAGCACGGGGGACGCTCAGGGTATTCGTCAGGATCACCGGCGTCTCGATATTCCCGAGTTCCTCGACCTGCGGATAGCCGGTCAGCTTGCCGAAGGCGTTCCCGAGATGGATGGCGGCCGGCACCTTGTTCTGAAAAATATTGTCCGAATGGGGAATAATGGCAGTGGCACCGGTGCGGACGGAATCTCCCCGCACAACGGTCACATGCCCCACCCTGACTCCCGGCACATCCGTGATGGCGTTGTGTTCCCCGCTTTTCAGGATCCCGATCCTTATCCCGAGACCGGCGGCGCGAGGTGTTTGTGCAAATGCCGCCGTGCCGCTCAGAATGCTTAACATGATCATAAAATATCCTGTTATTCGTCCTGTTCCTCTCCGGAACGATCGTTCAGCGTTCATTTTTTCTCCCTTCCCGTTTACCGGTTGCCATATCTCTAAATATAATGTCCGGAGCCTTCAAATCTAAAGAGAAAATATGCCGGTCGGCGGCATCACGGTTCCCGGCGATTTCCGTAAGAGGAATATTGTGAATGCGATTTATTTTCTTTATATTTTATTTATTCATTTATTAGCACAGCTGTCAGGAGAATACATGCTGAAAATCGACGGAAATGCGTTGACACTTCAAGATGTGGTTCGCGTTGCCCGCGAATATGTCCCCGTGGCACTTTCGGAAAAAGCGCTTCCCGGGATCAACGCTTCCCGGAACTATGTTCTGGAGATACTGAAAAACAAACAGGTCGTTTACGGGATCACGACCGGCGTGGGTGAACTGTCCAATCAGTATATCCCTCCGGAGAAGGCCGTGCAGCTGCAGGAGAACCTGATCCGCAGCCATGCCGCCAATGTCGGCGAGCCGCTGAACAAGGAAACGGTGCGCGCCATGATCCTTCTGCGGGCGAACGCACTTGCCAAGGGGTTTTCGGGCGTACGTGCGGCACTCATCGAAAAATTGCTTGAACTGCTCAACAGGGATATCGAGCCCTATATTCCCTCCCGGGGATCCGTGGGCGCCAGCGGCGATCTTTCTCCGCTGGCCCACCTTGCGCTGATCCTTACCGGCCAGGGGGAATGCCGGGAGAACGGCGAACGCGTTCCGGCCGCCCGCGTGTTGAAAAAACATCATATCACGCCCCTGCGGCTGCAGCCGAAGGAAGGGCTTGCGCTGATCAACGGCACTCAGCTCATGTCCGCGATCGGCTGCCTGGTGGTCCGCGATGCGGAGATCCTGCTCAAGCACGCACAGGTCGCCGGGGCGATGAGCCTGGAAGCCCTGAAAGGGACCGCCAGGGCTTTCGATGCGCGGATCCATGCGGCAAGGCCGCATGCGGGGCAGGTCAGGATCGCGGCGAATATGCTGAACCTGGTGCGGGACAGTGCGATCATCGCTTCACATGCGCATTGCAGCAAGGTCCAGGATGCGTATACGCTTCGCTGCATCCCCCAGGTCTACGGGGCGGTGGACGATACGATACGGTATGCCCGCTCCGTGCTGGAAACAGAGATCAATTCCGCTACCGATAACCCGTTGATCTTTGCAGATGAAAAAGATGTGATCTCCGGCGGAAATTTCCACGGGGAACCGCTGGCTTTTATCCTGGATTTTCTGGGGATCTCCCTTTCGGAGATCGCAAATATCTCGGAACGCACGGTGGACCGTATGGTCAATCCGCATGTTTCGGGCCTCCCCCCTTTCCTGGCCGAAGAAAACGGCCTGAACTCTGGCTTTATGATCGCACAGTACACGGCGGCGGCGCTGGTCTCGGAGAACAAGGTGCTGGCCCATCCGGCGAGTGTGGATTCCATCCCGACATCTGCGGGGCAGGAGGACCATGTCAGTATGGGTTCCGTTTCCGCGGAGCACGCCCGCATGATCCTGGAAAACGTCACCCAGGTGCTGGCCATTGAAATGCTCGGCGCCGCGCAGGGGATCGATTTTCATAAGCCGCTGGAAGCGGGCAGGGGAAGCGCTGCGGCGCAGCGTCTGATCCGGGAGCATATTCCCCACTGGAAAGAAGACCGCGTCATGTACCCCGATATCGAGACAATGGCGGGATTGATCCGCAACGGCAGTGTTCTTGCCGCCGTTGAAAAAGAAGGGATTATCCTATGAAACAGCGACCGATGTACTATGAACTAAAGCCGGAAAACGCGATACGCGCCCGGCGCGGCGGCAGCCTGCGCACGAAGTGCTGGGAAAGCGAGGCGGCGCTGCGCATGCTGGAAAACAATCTCGATCCCCAGAACGCCCTGATCCCGGAAGAACTCATCGTGTACGGCGGCTCCGGGAGGGCGGCGCGCAACTGGAAATGCTATCATCAGATCCGGGACGCTCTTCTGCATCTGGAAAAAGATGAAACCCTGCTGATGCAGTCCGGCAAACCGGTGGGGGTCGTCAAAACTCATCCCTATTCGCCGCGCGTGCTGATCGCCAACAGCAATATCGTGCCGAAATGGTCCACGCAGGAGAATTTTGACCTCTATGACCAATTGGGGCTGACCATGTACGGACAAATGACGGCCGGCAGCTGGATCTATATCGGAACGCAGGGCATTTTGCAGGGCACCTATCAGACCCTTGCCGCACTGGCGGAAAAGCATTTCGGCGGGGACCTGCGCGGAAAGTGGGTCCTGACCGGCGGCCTCGGTGCCATGAGCGGTGCCCAGCCCCTGGCGGTCACGATGAACAAAGGCGTGATCATCGACGTGGAGGTCGATCCCGTCCGCGCCAGGCGCCGCGTGGATGAAGGCTACTGCATGAAGTACAGCGAATCGCTGGATGAGGCGATCACCCTGATGCGGGATGCGGTAAAAAGTAAAACTCCGCTGTCTATTGCGCTGGCCGGCAACTGCGCCGGGGTCCTGCCCGAATTGCTGAAACGCCACATTATTCCGGATGTAGTGACCGACCAGACCTCCGCGCACAATCTGCTGGATTATGTCCCCGTCGGCGATCTTGACGAAATGCGCCGGCTGCACCGGGAAGATCCGGAGACCTATAAAAAACTGGCTATGGATGCCATTATCAAACACGAAGAAGCCATCCTGGAAATGCAGAAACAGGGCGCCATTGCTTTTGATTACGGCAATAACCTGCGCGGACAGGCGGAAGCCGGCGGATTGAATGTCCGCAGGGATGACGGCAATTTTCTGTATCCCGGATTCGTGCCTGCCTACATCCGTCCGCTGTTCTGTGAGGGTCGCGGCCCCTTCCGCTGGGTGGCGTTGTCCGGCGAGAAAAGCGATATCGATAAACTCGACGATCTGGTACTGGAGCTTTTCCCGCATGATGAGATCCTGTCAAGATGGATCGCGCTGGCGCGGGAACAGGTGCCGCAGCTGGGGCTTCCGAACCGGGTCTGCTGGCTGGGGCTCGGTGAGCGCGCCGAATTCGCCCTGCGTATGAACGAAATGGTGGCCAAAGGCGAGCTGAAAGCGCCGATCGTGATCGGCCGGGATCATCTGGACTGCGGGTCCGTAGCCTCGCCCAACCGGGAAACGGAAGCGATGCGGGACGGCAGTGACGCGATCGCGGACTGGCCCCTGCTGAACGCCCTGGTCAACACCGCCTGCGGGGCGGACTGGGTTTCTCTGCACAACGGCGGCGGCGTGGGCATCGGGAATTCCACCCATGCCGGACAGGTCATCGTGGCCACCGGCTTCAAAGACAAAGCGCTGCGCCTGAAACGTGTGCTGGACGCCGATCCGGCAATGGGGATCTTCCGCCATGTGGACGCCGGATATCCGGAAGCCATTGATTTTGCGACCGAACACCATGTAAATATACCAAGCCTGCATGAACCTAAGTGATGATGAGCGATGAGTGATAAAAGGAAACTCTATGAAACAGATCATTGAATGCGTCCCCAATTTTTCCGAAGGGCGCGACATGAATATCATCAAACAGATCACAGATGTGATCGAGCACGTGGACGGCGTGATATTACTGGACGTGGAACCCGGGAAAGATACCAACCGCACGGTCGTCACCTTTGCCGGCGAACCGGAACCGGTGATGCAGGCGGCCGTGGCCGCGGTGAAGAAGGCACAGGAGCTCATCGACATGCGCAAGCACAGCGGCGCGCATCCGCGCATGGGCGCCACCGATGTGTGCCCCCTGGTGCCGGTATCCGGTATCGGCATGGAAGCATGCGCGGAACTGGCCGGAGAACTGGGAAAGCGCATCAATGGGGCCACGGACATTCCAATTTATTTATACGGAGAGGCGGCAAGGCGCAAGGACCGCCATGACCTGCCCGACATCCGTAAAGGCGAATACGAGGCGCTGGAGGAGAAACTGAAGGACCCGGATTTCAAGCCGGATCTCGGGAAAGCGGTCTTCCTTCCCAAGAGTGGCGTGACCGCGGTGGGGGCACGGCACTTTATGCTTGCCTACAATATCAACCTCAACACACGGAACGTCCGTGCGGCAAAGGATATTGCGCTCACCATACGTTCAAAGGGACGGGCAAAGCGGGACAAGGACCGGAAGATCATCCGCGACGAGAACGGGAAAATGCTGCGGGTTCCCGGCAGGCTGAAATTCTGTCAGGCCGGCGGCTGGTTCATTGATGAGTACGGCTATGCCCAGGTGACCATGAACCTGCACCGCATCGATGTTACGGGACTTCATACGGCTTTCGACACCGTGTGCGAAGAGGCGGCGAAGCGTGGCCTTCGGGTGACGGGTTCGGAACTGATCGGCCTGGTACCGCTGCAGGCGATGCTGGACGCCGGCATGCATTATCTCCGGAAGCAGGATGCCTCCACCGCCTGTCCGGAAAAGGACATCATTCATACGGCGGTGCATTCCCTGGGGTTGAACGAGACCTCCCCCTTCGATCCGGATAAACGTATCGTGGAATACGCCCTGCGGGACGAATCCGGAC
>JAGYLW010000034.1 GCA_018400915.1 Fidelibacterota bacterium | reverse complement strand
AGACGAGGCGCGGTTTATGCGCCAGTTCCCGGTCGAATTCGGTCAGCTCATGCAGAAGCGTGTGAAAGGTTGCCTCAATATCCTCTTCATTGACGTCGATCATGAAAAGCAGGACCTTCGTCCGCTCGATATGGCGCAGGAACTGGTCTCCCAGACCTTTCCCGCGGTGAGCGCCTTCGATAAGCCCCGGGATATCTGCCATAACGAAGGAATGGTATTCCCCGTAACGCACGATACCGAGATTGGGCACCAGCGTGGTAAAAGGATAGTCCGCGATCTTGGGGCGTGCGGCGCTCAGCACGGAAAGCAGGGTGCTTTTCCCGGCATTCGGGAAACCCACCAGCCCCACGTCCGCCAGGATCTTCAGCTCCAGTTCAAGTTTCCGGGATCCTCCGGGAAGCCCCGGTTTGGCATAACGCGGCGTTCTGTTGACGGAATTGGCAAAATGCTGATTTCCCCATCCTCCGCTGCCGCCTTCCGCCGCGGTCCAGGTCTCTCCGTCCTCCACCATGTCCGCCAGCACCTTCCCGTCGCCGGCGTCTTTGATCAGCGTCCCCGCCGGCACGCGGATTCGGATGTCTTTGCCGTTCTTCCCGGAACGGTTATTCCCTTCTCCCGGACGGCCGCTCTCCGCCTTGTACTTCCGGTGATAGCGGATATCCTGCAGGGTGTGCAGCTGGGTATCCGCCTGGAATATCACACTTCCCCCGTTGCCGCCGTCACCCCCGTCGGGTCCGCCTTTGGGAACGAACTTTTCACGGTGAAAGCTGACGCAGCCGTCACCGCCTTTTCCCGCGACCACCTCGATTTGCGCAAGATCGACAAATTTCATATGTGTATCATGTCCCCCGGAGCATCAGGAAGCTTCGGACGTTTTGTCCTTCGTATCCTTTTTATCCTTTGCCGCCGGTTTTTCCGCCTGCTTTTTATAATCGTTCACATAGAATCCGGCGCCTTTGTAGATCACGCCCCCGCCGCCGCTCAACAGGCGCAGCAGTTCCCCGCCGCATTCCGGGCAGACGGACAGGGGCTCGTCGCTGATGGACTGAAAGCGCAGGAATTCCCGGCCGCAGGCTTTGCATCTGTACTGGTAATTCGGCATCCGTGTGATCCTATTTCTGTACCTGCAGGGCCGCCACGGCGGTCAGATTGACAATGTCCTCCGCGGAGCAGCCGCGCGACAGGTCGTGAATGGGCTTGCTCAGTCCCTGAAGGATGGGACCCACGGCCTGATAGCCGGCAAAACGCTGCACGAGCTTGTAGCCGATGTTTCCCGCGTTGAGATCCGGAAAAATAAGCACGTTCGCTTTTCCCGCCACTTTGCTGTCGGGGGCCTTCTTTCTCCCGACCTGTTCGACGATGGCGGCGTCCGCCTGCAGTTCGCCCTCGATCAGAAGTTCGGGATGCGCCTTTTTCGCGATCGCGTAGGCTTCCCGTACCTTGTCAACGAGCTTATGGCACGCGCTTCCCATTGTCGAGAAGGAAAGCAGGGCGACATGCGGCTCTTCATTAAAGATCGACCGATGGGTCTGTGCTGTCGTATAGGCGATCTCCGCAAGCTGCCCGGCATTGGGATCCGGATTGACGGCGCAGTCGGCAAAGGACAGCGGCGGACGGTCGTCCGGCGAGAACATCAGCATGTCGCTCGACATCACGGAGGTCCCCGGCGCGGTACGGACGATCTGGAGTCCCGCGCGCAGGACATGCGCCGTGGGGTTCAGCGCGCCGCTGATACAGATATCCGCCCGGTCCTTCCGCAGCATCATCGCACTGAAAAAGGTCGGGTCTCCCATGATCTCCCGGGCCCTGTCCATGGTCATGCCCTTTTTGATCCGCAGCTCATAATAGTCCGATACGTAATTCTCAAAATCGGGATCATGCATCGGATCAAAGACGTCGACATCATCAAGAAAAACACCGGCCTCGCTTGCGGCCTTCAATATTTCCTCCTCTTTTCCCAGCACCGTGACACGGGCGATCTTTTGCTCTGTGATCTCGGCGGCCGCCTTGCAGATCCGTGCATCCTTGCCTTCGGGCAAGACAACATGTACATTCGTATCATTGACTGCACGTTCACGTATTTTTTCCAGCGGTGTCATTCTGTCTCCTTTGTTTCAGTATTTTTTCCGATCAGTTCCCTTTTTACCGGATCCGGCACAAAACAGCTTACATCTCCCCCGTATGCGGCGATCTCCTTGATCATGGAGGAACTCAGGTAGGTGTATTCCTCTTTCGGCATGAGGAACACGGACTCCACGTCCCCGCCGATCTTGCGGTTGATCAGCGCCATCTGGAACTCGTATTCGAAATCCGAGATCGCACGAAGGCCGCGGATCAGTGCGATCGCCTTTCTTTTATGACAATAATCGATGATCAGGGAATCGAACGCATCCACCTCTACCCGCGGAATGTCCCGGACCGATTCACGGATCATCTCCACCCTCTCATCGATCGTAAAGAGCGGGGATTTACCGGCGTTTTTTGCCGCCGCCACGATCACTCTGTCAAATATCTTTACCGCACGCTCAATAATGTCCCGATGACCCAGGGTGATCGGGTCAAAGGTTCCGGGATAGATAGCGGTTCGTTCCATGATCAATACCTCCCTGTAAAGAAACCCGTGAATTTACATCATTTTTTTCTTCCGGACAATGAATAATTCTCCGCATACTTTCCCTGCTGAACGGAAAGGGATCCGTATGTCCGCACCGCCTTCAGAATTAAAAAAAGTAAAATGTCCTTTTCATCTTTTAGCATTTTGAAAAGGCGTAATATCTTGGTAAATTTCAAACTGATGTGGCATGCAATAAAAAAATCCCTGTGGATCATCCTTGCAATATTTTTGCTGACCGGACTTATTGCCGGCGGCGTGATTTACTATTTTTCCCGGGACCTTCCCAATCTCAAGGAACTTGAACGTTTTGAGCCCGATATCGTATCCACCGTCTATTCTTCGGACGGAAAGGTGCTGACGGAATTCGGGATAAAGAACCGCACCCTGGTCCCCCTGGATTCCATCCCCGACGAGGTCAAAAACGCCATTCTGGCTACCGAGGACAAAAAATTCTATTCCCACTGGGGGATGGACCTGCTGCGTTTTACCAAAGCGCTCTGGGTGAACGTCACACAGGGTTTCGGTTCCCAGGGAGCCTCCACGCTCACCCAGCAGCTTGCGAGGACCCTGCACCTGAACCGGCAGGAAACGATCAAGCGGAAGATACAGGAGCTGATCGTCGCCATCCTCATCGAGCGCACCTACTCCAAGACAGAGATCCTGGAGATGTACCTGAATTCCTGTTTCTGGGGTCACGGCTGCTACGGTATCCAGGCGGCGTCGGACTATTACTTTTCCAAGGATGCGCGGGACCTGACCCTGGACGAATCCGCCATGCTCATCGGGATACTTCCGGCTCCCAGCCGTTTCTCCCCCCGCTTTTATCACGACCGCGCCATCCGCAGGCGGAACCTGGTCCTGCGCAACATGGTGAAAAACGGCAAGATTACCCAGCAGCAGTTCGTGGACGGCCTGTCCATGCCGACGCCGATCGACCATATCGAGAACAAGAGCCTTGCGCCGTATTTCACGGAATATGTCCGCCAGGAGGTTTCCCGCTTCTGCCGCAATCAGGGGATCGACTATTACCGGGACGGACTGAAGATCTTTACCACGCTCGACCAGGGCATGCAGGACATCGCGTGGAAAGCCATGGAGGAGGAGCTGGAGGAACAGCAGGCAATCCTTGAGGAAAGCCTGAAGGACAGGCCCGAATTCCTGATGAAGATCTACCGGGAATACTTCCCCTATGAGCGCATTCCCCTGGAATACTTTTCCGATTATTCGATCATTTCCATCAGGGCGAACGAAGCCAAACGGTCTCCGGGCGTATACCGGTATTTCCCTCCCGCAGCGGACAGCATCACTGCCGCCGGTGAGGCTTCCTCCCGTTACAGCGACAGCACCCTGACCCTTACTCCCCTGCAAAGCCAGCTGCGTACCGTGATCCCTTCGACCGCACACGACTCCCTCTATTTCATGCCTTCCCTGCTGCCCGATGACCAGCGTGCCCTGGTGACGAAAAAAACCTACGATCCCTTTGTCTATGACACGCTGACACAGGACAGCGCCCTGTACCGGTTTTTCCTTACGGATTCCCTCCAGCGGGATTCCATCAGCCTTGAATCCGGGGTCCGCTATACCATCGTCGTCGACTCCAGCAGCCTGATCATGGATTCCCTGCTCACGGCGCTGCCCCTGAAACCCCGGACCGTTCAGGCCGCCGTATATACCCTCGATCCCTCCAGCGGCGCCATCCGGACCATGATCGGCGGAAGGGATTTCGAAGAAAGCAAGTTCAACCGTTCGGTACAGGCAAGGCGCCAGCCGGGCTCAACGTTCAAGCCCTTTGTATATACCTCCGTGATCGATAACGGATATTCCCCCGCAACCCAGCTCCTCAACCAGCCGCCGGCCATTCCCCAGCCGGACGGAAAACTGTGGATCCCTAAAAATTTCGACAACAGCACCGGCGGACTGATGACGATCCGGGAAGGTCTGCAGAATTCCGTCAACCTGATCGCCGCGAATGCGATCACTCAGCTGACAACCCCGGAGATCGTGATCGACTATGCCAGGAAAATGGGGATCACCACCGATCTGCCGGCGTATCCCTCTCTTGCCCTGGGAAGCGGCGAGGTCATTCTCAGCGACATGGTTTCCGCGTATGCCGTTTTTGCCAATAAAGGCATGTGGAACCGCCCCTATGCCATTGAACGCATCCTCGACCGCAACGGACGGGAGATCTACCGTTCCCCGCGCGAAACGCGCGAGATACTGAGTTCGGAAACGACCTACCTCATGGTGGACCTTCTGAGATCGGTGATCAAAAACGGCACCGGAAGGAACGTGGGAAATATCTACGGTTTCCGTGTTCCCTGCGGCGGAAAGACCGGTACCACCAATGATTACACCGACGCATGGTTCGTGGGCTTCACGCCCCTTCTCGCCTCCGGCGTATGGGTCGGCGTCGATGACCAGCGCATCCCGCTCGGCCCCCGGCAAACGGGTTCCCGCACCGCCCTCCCGGTCTGGGCAAAATTCATGAAGAACACCTATGACCGGAAGGATCTGCCTGCGATCGAATTCGACCAGCCCAGCACGGTCCGGAAATTCAAGATCTGCTCGGAAAGCAAAAAGATCCCCACTCCTTATTGTCCCACGGAATATGAACTCTTCAACGTGCGCCATGCCCCGAAAGAAGAATGCGATGTCCACGGGCCCGGCGTAAAGGAAGAGTCCAGCGGTGTGGATTTCTGATCAGGGATGGTGATTCATTCCTTATCCTTATCCACGTTTCTTTGCTTGTCCAACAAAAAGAAACAAACAAAATACAGCCATCCTGAATTTCACCAACGCGTCATCGTGAACACCACCAACGCGTCATCGTGAACACCACCAACGCGTCATCATGAACACCACCAACGCGTCATCCTGAACACCACCAACGCGTCATCCTGAACTCCACCAACGCGTCATCCTGAACTCGTTTCAGGATCCCCATGATTTGACGATTGAATGCCTTCCTTGCAGGATTCATAATAAGAAGATGGCATCTCGCGGTCCGGGCACTTCGTACCGGGCTAATGCACGATTGAACCCCTCCACAAGGTCGGGGTTCTTTTTTTAAAGGGGGCATTTTCTATCCCCGGCATTGCATGCCGGGCTATCAACCTTCAACCCCTCATCTTTGTTCGGGGTTGTTGTTGATATTGGATTATCATTGTTCCCGGCACTTCGTACCGGGCTATTCATGTTCAGCCCTTCGACAAGCTCAGGGCTGTAAGGTATCCATGCTCTCTAAACGCTAAACTGAACTAAGTCGTCAGATGTTTGGGATCCCGATCCGTCAGCTGACGGACGGGATGACAGGCTTATGGTTGTTCGGGATGACGTGAAATGCTTTCTCTTCGTCCCTTCGTCTCAACTCTAAACTTTAAACTCTAAACTCTCAACGACTCAACATTCTTCCGTCATCCGATCTTCCTCGTGAGGACCGGAAGCACCTCGTCAAGGGAGAGGCGGGCCCGTTCAAGGCTGCCGCAGTCGCGCAGCGTCACCGTGTCGTCCTCGAGGGACTGATGGTCGACCGTCAGGCAGAACGGCGTCCGATCTCGTCCTGGCGCCGGTAGCGTTTGCCGATGGAACCGCCGTCATCGTAAAAGGCGGCGAAATGCGGCCGGAGTTCCTCATACAGCTTGCGGGCGACTTCCGCATCCCTGCTTTTTTGGAATGTGGGGAATACCGCAACCTTGAACGGCGCCACCCGGGGCGAAAACCGCATCACGATGCGGTCATTTGCCTCGTCTTCCCAGAAAGCGTCGGTCATGACCGCCAGCAACGTGCGGTCCACCCCGGCGGAGGTCTCGATCACGGCGGGGACGATCTTCTCGCCGCGGTTTTCCTGGTCGACATACTGTAGTTTTTTCCTGCTGTGATCGATATGCTGCTGCAGGTCGTAGGTCCCGCGGTCGGCGATCCCTTCGATCTCGGAATACCCGTAGGGAAATGCGTATTCCACATCGTAGCAGGCGGTGGAATAGTGCGCCAGCTCATCCTCGGCATGCTGGCGCAGGCGAAGTTTTTCTTCGCGTATCCCCAGAGACCGGTACCATTTGAGGCGTTCCTTCGACCAGTAATCCAGCCATTCGGCGTTCTCCCCCGGACGGATGAAATATTCCATCTCCATCTGTTCGAATTCCCGGGTCCGGAAGATAAAATTGCCCGTGGTGATCTCGTTGCGGAAGGCTTTGCCCAGCTGGCCGATACCGAAAGGCAGTTTCACGCGGCTGGAGGAAACGATATTGCTGAAATTGACGAAGATTCCCTGCGCGGTTTCCGGGCGGAGATAAATGTCCAGGGCGCCTTCAGCGGTGGAACCGAGTTTCGTACGGAACATCAGGTCGAACTGCCGGGGCTCGGTGAGCGCTCCGCCGCATCCGGGACAGGTCTCCTGACCTTCCGGAAGATTGTCCTGGCGGTAGCGGCGCTTGCATTTTTTGCATTCCACCATCGGATCGTGAAAATTGGTGACGTGTCCGGAGGCTTCCCATACCCTGGGATGCATCAGGATGGCGGTGTCCATACCCAGGATATCTTCCCGGGAGGTGATCATGTCCCTCCACCACAGGTCCTTGATATTGCGTTTCAGTTCGACGCCCATCGGACCGTAGTCGTAGACCGCATTGATACCGTCATAGATCTCACTGCTCTGGAACAGGAAACCGCGGCGCCGTGAGAGCGCTATCAGCTTTTCCATTACGGGATAGGATACCGGTTTATTTACCATGGATACCTCGTCTCCTTCCTTCTATTACATTGACCGTGAAACAAAATATTTGTTATCTGTTCTTTCAACGTGCCTGCTGCGGCATTGCCGGCCCGGCGGGATCCGCGGGCAGCATTACTTCTTTTTCGGCTTTTTCTTCTTTTTGGCGTCCGCGATGATCGCCTTACAGTCCGCAGGCGTCAGTGTCCCGGGGTCCTCATCCTTCGGGATCTTGTAGTTCCTGCCGCCGTGGGTGATATAGGGACCGTAGCGGCCGTGCAGCACCTTTATGTTCGCTTCCGGGAAATCACGGATCAGCTTTTTCCGCTTTTTCTCCCGTCCATCCTCAATGATCCCGACGGCATCCTCACGGCCGATCGCTGAGAGGTCCCGGGATCCGTCCAGGGAATAATAGGTGTTCTTATGCTTTATATAGGGCCCGTAGCGGCCGATCGCCAGGATTATGTCCTCCTCCTCGTAGCGTCCGAGCTTTTTCGGGAAGGCAAGAAGCTGCAGCGCCTCTTCCAGGGTAATGCCGTCCAAACTCTGACCGTCCCGCAGGCTTGCAAAACGCGGTTTCTCCTCGGTCTTCGAATCGCCCAGCTGCACCATGGGCCCGTAGCGGCCGATCTTGACGTAGACGTTCTTCCCGCTCTCCGGGTCCCGGCCCAGAAGGCGCTCGCCTTTGAAGGTATCGGCCGTTTTCCGGGTTTCTTCGATCTTTTCGTGGAAGGGTCCGTAAAACTCCGCGATCATCTCCCGCCACGCTTTCTTTCCGCGGGCGATCTCGTCAAAATCCTCTTCGATATGCGCGGTAAAATGGTAATTGACGATATCGTTAAAATACCGTATGAGAAAACGGTTGACCACCCTGCCCGTATCGGTCGGGAAAAGGCGCGACTTGGCGGAATAGGCGGTCTCGCTCCCAGTCTCCCACACGCTTGGACCAGACCTTCCGCAAGAAAACGGCAGCCGGCGGAATTCGCGCAGGATGCCGGGAAGTCCCTTTTGACCACATATCCCCGCTTCTGTATCGTCGAGATGGTCAGGGGCGCCGGTGGAGCCTTCCGTCCCCAGTTCCTCCATTTTTCACCAGCATGGGCTCGGTAACGCGAGGCGGCTGAGTGAAGCAGCTCGACGGCCTCCATTTGCTTCAGGATCATGACATCGCCTGATGCAGCGGCGGCAGCAGCTTGTTGCTTGTCGTCATCCGGCTGATACACTTTCAGGAATCCCGGAAAAGTGATTATCTCCCTTTCGCTTCAAGATGCTCCTCGTTCCTGTCGTTATCGATGAGCATCTTTGTGCGTTAATGTCCGCCGCCGCCATTTTGCGAGGCCAGACTGCGTTGCGGATCAGGCGGTAAAGACTGCGCAAATTCTTGTTGTCGCCGGCTTCCTCCACCTGTATGTTCGTCGGGCGTATGGCCTCGTGGGCTTCGCCCCCGCGAGCAGGTCTTGAATTTCCGCGGATGGAAAATTCCTCCCCGAAGCTTTCACGATCTCTTTCCTGATCGTCCAGTCGCCGCCGAAGGGAGTTCCAGGGGAGTCAGTTGCGCATATAGGTGATATCCCGCCTCCTGACGCTGGGCCAGCATCATGGTCTGCGAGACCGAAAAATGCAGCTTCCGTCCCGCCTCCTGCTGAAGCGCGTGGAGGTGGTAAAGAGCGGCGGGCATGTTTTCGCTTTTTCTTTTCAATGGAGGCAATATGGAAATTCCGCATCGATACAGCTCTCAAGAAAGGCCTGACTTTCTTTTCATCTTTGAAGCGCTTGTTCAGCTCGGCGCTACGGTCCCTGACGCGGGATCCTTTTCACTGAACAGGTCGCTTACCCTGAATGCGGACTCTGCCTAATTTCTCGATCTCCTCTTCGCGATCCACGATCGGAGGACAGCCACGGACTGCACCGGCCGGCGGAAAGGAAGGCTTGATCTTTTTCCAGAGCAGCGGTGAAAGTTCAAAACCCACCAGGCGGTCAGCACCCGCCGCCTGCTGGGCGTTCACCAGCTTGATATCGATATCCTCAGTTTTGCCAGCTTCCTCGATGGCTTTTTTTGGTGATCTCGTGGAAGGTGTTAAATTGGACTTTGCGGATCAGCTAGCCGTCTGAAGATGCCAGGCGATCGCCTCGCCTTCGCGGTCGGGGTCCGTGGCGATATAGACCTTATCGCGCTGTTCACCGCTTTCTTCAGGTGTCTGGATGACATCCCTTTTGCCCGGAAGAGGAACATAGTTCGGTTCGCGAAGTCATTGCCGGTGTCGATACCGAACTCTTTTGGGGAGATCGCGGATATGCCCGACCGTGGCCAAGGATATGATAGGTATTACCGAGAATATTTTTATGGTCTTTGCCTTTGAAGGAGACTCTACAATAATGCAATATTCAGCCATTTCAATCTTTCCTTAAATTTTGGCAAAATATAGGAATAAAAACCCCCAAAAACCAAATGTATACTGAAAGCAGTGACGATTACCATAAAGCACCGGCAGGCATGCCGCAGAAACAGCACTCATTGGGCCTACCGGGCTGCGGTAGATACACTGAGGCTCAGGCGTTCCCTGCCCGGCATGGGAAGGTCTACATTATGCTGTAGGCGGCATTGAAAATGTTTTTTTACTATTGCGTTCAGATGAAGGTCCAGCATTGAAAATCCCGTCCCGTAATGGGACAGGTCGTTGACCACGTGGGGCGGAGAGCGCCAAGTGGGATCTCCATGGAGCGTCCGTGTAGCGTTTCCCGCTTATCCGCGTGTCCCAGCGCAGGGAAAGATCGCCTGAAAAGGCGCTGAAGGCGAAGTTCGCGCTGTGCTGCGGCCGGTAGGGAAGCAGTTTCATCAGCTCGTATCCATCCCCCGACAGCCGCCGGGCATCCATAAAGGTATAGTTGCACGAGATCTCCGCATGATCTTTGAGAACACGCAGGGAAAGGGTGTTCTCCACGCCGAGAATGCGGGACTCCGATACATTCTGCGGCTGCCAGATCCCCCCGCTTGGCGCCCAGACGATCAGATCGCTCATGCGGTTCACGAAGAACGTGCTTTTCAGGGATGCGTGTTCCCGGTAATAGCGGAACCCGGCGTCCAGGTCTTTTCCGTACTCCGGTTCCAGGTCCGGGTTGCCCGCGGTGTAATCATCCTGCGGCCAGTACAGGTCGTTGAAGGTCGGCACGCGGTAGCTGATCCCCGCATTGACGGCAATGTCCAGATCGTCCGAATTCCCCGGATGCATCAGGATGCCGATCTTGGGCGTCCACTGATCGCTGAAATCGCGGTTTCCGTTAAAACGCAGAGAGGGCGTGAGGGTCAAAGAGCGCAGCAGGGGCGTTTTGAAGGTAAATGTTTGTTCATGCAGGGCAAAAAGGGCGTAGCTCAGCCGGTCAAAGCTCCGGTCGCCGCTGAGGTCCTCATAGGTTTCCCTGACGGCGCTAAAGCCGTAACGGAGCACGGCCGCCGGGGAAAGATGCGAATTTCCCTGGAATTCCGCTCCGGCCGATCCGGTGCGGTAACGGTCATTGACCGGCACCGGCGTGTCCTGCGGATCTTCGTTCCGGTAATGGTTCCGGTGATCCCGGTAATACACCCCTCCCTGAAAACGGTGCCGCAGGTCCCGGCTTTTCATCGTGAGATCAAGGCTCAGGTCATGCCGGCGGTCATACATCCGGGCGTGGCGGTAAAAGGGCGCCATGGTCCCCGGCGCTCCGCGTTCACTGTCCAGGTACCGGTAGCGGAGGTTCACCTCCGTCCGGGGCGCCGGGCTCCCGAAGGCATACCGCAGCCCGCTGTGCAGATGATGCCGCTTCACGTCGTTGTTCACCCGCGTAAGCATGCTACCGTCAGGGGCTTCATAGGAGAAATCGCCGTCCGAACGCAGATACTCGTAGTTCCCGTAGAAGGAGAGATCACGGAATTTTGCGTTCACACTGCCTTCATGGACCCGCGTATTGAAGGAACCGGCGGTATTTTTCAGGGTGACTTCAAGGTTTTTTCCCGCGCCGGGACGGCGGCTGATCATATGCACGATGCCGCCGAGCGCGTTCGCCCCGTAGATGGCGGAACTGCCGCCGCGGATGACCTCGATCTTCTCAATGCTGCCGGCGGGGATCAGGCTCAGGTCCACTTCCCCGTTTTGGGGATCGTTGACCGGATGGCCGTCAAGCAGCACCAGCACCTGTCCGGCCGAGGCGCCCCGCAGTGAAAGGGTCTTGATATTCCCGATGCCGCCGTAATCCCTGACCTGCAGGGAAGCGACCTGCTGAAGCACCCCGGAGACATTCACGGCGGGAGCCGAACGGATCGCTTCGCGGCCGATCACCTCCGCCGAGACGCTGCTTTCGCGCAAGTGCCGCTGCGCGCGGGTGGCGGTGACCAGGACTTCCTTTTCGTAGCTCAGCACCTTTTGCCGCAGGAATACGTTCAACACCTGCGTTTCGGGAAAACGAAGGGGGATCTCCCGCTTTTGGTAACCGATCATGCTGACAACCAGCGTGTCCTCCCCGCTTTCCGGCGTGCGGAGTGCGAAATACCCGTCCGCATCGCTGGTGGTACCGTGCTTTGCATGCTTCAGGTACACGTTCGCCGCGACCACATTTTTACCGGTGGAGTGATCCTCTACATGTCCCGGCAGCAGTGCGGCGCGGGCAAAGGCCAGGCAAAAAAATCCGGCAAGTAAAATACCTCCAGTAATTCTCATCGTAATAACTCCCGTTTACGCGAACAAGCGCCGGCAACCGCGGATCTGTTTTTTAATGACGTGGGAATGGAAAACAGGTGTTCATGTTCAGCCCTTTTCGCGAAGCTTTTAAACAAGATGGGTATTCCGGCTCATGGATCATCCTCTTCCGGCACCTTCCCATCCCCCTAAGGCGGGCGGACAGTGGTTTAACGCCGGTTCGTCACCATTCACGGCAGCGCGACTGCGCCTGATTTTCACAGGGCTTCCCCATTATCAAATTCGACATGCGGAATTTACGGCGAAGCTTTTTGCTTTGCAAATGCTTTTGCGGATTTTTGCTCCCTGCACCTGCCGCCGGAAAAAACGTCATGGATATTGCGGCAGCTCCCCCGCCCTTTCTTCCGGGGAGATCTTAGGGATCTTGCCGCTGCTCCGGCCGTGTACATTTTTCCGGGAACCGTCCCCTGTATACTTTCCCTTAGGATTTGCATTTCCGTGAATTTTATATGAAATTCCGTACATGAGGAAAAAGGAAGGAAAGGAACGGGATTTTCAGCGGCAGTTCGTGCCGCAAAGCGTCCGGGACATTTTCTCAAAGGCCTTCCGGCAGGGGCTGAAAGTCTCCTGGATGCTGCTGAAGATCTACATACCCGTCTCAATTATCACCGCGGTCCTGGACCGGATCGGTTTTCTGGACCTTATCGCCCCGGTCTTCGAACCGCTGATGAAATTGATCGGGCTTCCCGGCGAGGCGGCGCTGGTATTGCTGGCGGCATGGGTCAATAATCTTTTTGCGGCGATCGCGGCGGCCAGTGTGATCGACCTGAGCATTCGCCAGATCACCATCATCGCGATCGTCACCGGTTTTGCCCATAACCTCATCGTCGAGACGGGCGTCCTGGTGAAACTGAAGATGGCCCGGCCGGCGATCGCCCTGACCCGCATCGTCTTCGGCTTTGCCGCCGGGATGGTGCTGAACCTGATCATGCCGGAAACGGTCAAAGGGGTCATCATAAATCCCTATGCGGGATCCTCCGCGGATTTTTCCTGGACCGCCCACCTGTCCGGCATTGCGGTCACTACGCTGCAGATCGTCATCGTGATGTTCCTGGTCATGCTGGTCTACGAGTTCTTCCTCTACTGGAAGCACAGCGGAAAGATCAAGGAAAAACTCACCGTGTTCACAAGGTTCTTCGGCATGTCCTCCGCGGCGCTGGGCCCCTGGCTGGTGGGCACCTTTATCGGGATCGCCTACGGAGCGGGCATCCTTTTCGACATGAACCGGAAGCATCTGCTCACCCACAAGGACAACTGCCTGCTCACCGCGTCCCTGTGCCTCTTCCATGCAGTGGTCGAGGACACGGTGATTTTCGTCGTGATCGGCGCGAATCTCTGGTGGATCCTCGGCGCACGCATCCTTTCCCTGATCCTGATCATCACCCTGCTTTCGAGGAACAACCTGTACAAAAAGTTCACCTGGGCCGGACTGCCGAAGGAGACCTTAAAATGTTGAGTCGTTGAGGCGTTGAGTTGTTGAGTTGTCGAGACGAAGGGACGAAGCGCGATGCAATGTACACTGTCATCCTGAACTCGTTTCAGGATCCCCGACATCTGACGACTGAGAGACGAAGGGACGAAGCACAATGCAATGTACATCGTCATCCCGAACAACCATAAACCTGTCATCCCGAACGGGTTTCGGGATCCCCACCATATGACGACTGAATCCCGTTTAGCGTTGAGAGAGCATGAATACCTTACAGCCCTGAGCCTGTCGAAGGGCTGAAGGTTAATAGCCCGGTACGAAGTGCCGGGACTGCGAAATGTCATCCAATACTCCACAACCCCGAACAAAGATGAGGGGTTGAATACGTTGAGTCGTGGAGTCGTCTAGTCGTTGAGTTGAAAATACGGCGCCAATTCAACTAGACAAATCGACAATGCATGCCCCACGCCGCAAGCCGCATGCCCTACGGGACAAGCAAAGAAAAGAAAAGAAAAGGAATAGACTGCGTGATGACATCCTCTTATTATGAATCCTGCAGGTAAGATATTCAATCGTCAACTCATGGGGATCCTGAAACGAGTTCAGGATGACGCGTTGGTGGAGTTCACGACAGACCTCAAAAGGGTGCCCCTTCAAATCGAAGCGTGAAGAAAATCCGAGAAAGAAATGCGTATAAAAGGGAGGGGTGTCTGACGAGCGAAGCGAGGAGTTCCGCTCACTTTAGCATTTCACGAGGATTTTTAGCCC
>JAGYLW010000033.1 GCA_018400915.1 Fidelibacterota bacterium | reverse complement strand
ACATGCCTTTAAGCGCGTGCATGTGATGCGGGTTCCGAGTTATTCGCCCTATTCCGTGGCAGAACACGCCATGGCGCTGATCACTTCCCTGAACCGGAAGACCCATCGTGCCTATTACCGCACCCGGGACGGAAATTTTTCGATCGAGGGACTGATGGGATTCGACCTGCACGGCAAGACCGCCGGCGTTATCGGCACGGGAAAGATCGGCCAGTGTCTGATCAGTATACTGCAGGGCTGCGGGATGCGTATTCTCGCCTATGACCCGTTCCCGAACACGAGCTATGCGAAAGAAACGGGGATCGAATACACCGGCCTGAAGACCCTGTACCGGCAGTCCGACCTGATATCTCTGCATTGTCCCCTGACCCCCGAAACCCATTATCTTATCAATGAGGAAGCGATCAGTGAAATGAAGGAAGGCGTTCTCCTGATCAATACCGGCCGGGGAAAACTCATTGATACCCGGGCGCTGATCGACGGTCTGAAGAAAAAGAGGATCGGCGGTGCGGGACTGGACGTTTACGAAGAGGAAGCCAACTACTTTTTCGAGGATTTTTCGGATGCTGCGGTTTCCGATGATGTCCTTGCCAGGCTCATGACCTTTCCCAATGTGCTCATCACGTCTCACCAGGCCTTCTTTACGCAGGAAGCTTTACGTAACATTGCCGATACGACCCTGGGGAATATCGATGACTTCTTTCATGACCGCCGGCTCGAAAACGAGATCTGCTACCGGTGCGGACGAAAGTGTGTCCGGCCCGGCGAAAAACGCTGCTGGTGACCCCGGGCAGGAATCCTTTTCTCACTGCAATACTCCGAACCCCGAAATGATAATTTGCTTTTTCTGTTTTTAAATCCGCCCGCTGTTTGTTATATTTTTCAGTTACAATAAAAAATTTAAGGAGTTCCTGTGATGAATCACTTTGAGGTCATTATTCTTATGGGGCGACCCGCTGCGGGGAAATCCGAAGTTATTGATTATCTCAACAAAACGGCGGTTCCGGAACGTGTCCAACGCTTTCATATCAATACCTTCGAAGAGATCGATGATTTCCCCATGCTGTGGACATGGTTTGAAGAAGATGCCATTCTGGAGAAGATCATGGGAAAACCGCGCCTGCATACCGATCCTGACGGCTATTTTCTTCACGATTATCTCTGGGATCTCCTTATTGAGCGCATTTCAATGGAATACCGGAAAAAATTACGCGATAAGGAATATCACAAGAAGACGACTACGATCCTTGAGTTCAGCCGCGGATCCGAACACGGCGGCTACGAGAGTGCCTTCCGTCATCTTTCGGATGACATCCTGAAGAAAGCCTGCATCCTGTATATCGACGTTCCTTATGAAGAATCGCTGCGGAAAAACCGCCGCCGCTTCAATCCGGACCGCCCCGATTCCATCCTTGAACACGGACTTCCCGACAACAAGCTGGAACGCCTGTACAAAGAGATCGACTGGGAGGATTTCCGTGGAGACGATCCTGAATATATTCATTTTTCAGGTTACAGGATCCCCTATGCCGTTTTTCATAACATGCCGGAAGTCACGAATGATTTTGAAAAGCTGGGTCCCGCCCTGGAAACATGCTTTACAAAGTTATGGAAGATCAAAACGAAAAAACAGTGAGGTAATTGTGGAAAAAAGAACGATCAGAGAATTCCTATCGGATTACAGTATCTGGCTTTTTGCCTTCGGGTATTTTGCCTGTTACATTCCCTACAGTCTTTTTACAAAGATCATGAGCAAGGGGCTTCTCCCTTCGCTGAACGGTGAGACCATGGCGGGATTTTCCATCCTTCCCGTGACCGCCCTGGCGACACTGGTGACAATGATCGTCCTGATCAGCATTCTCGGCTGGTGGAAATATCCCCGGCATTCGACCGTGCTGGGGAAAAGCATTCCCCATCCGACGAAATGGACGATCCTTTCCGGCCTTTTCACCTCGCTTATTATCGGCACAACGACCCTGGCATATACGTTTGAGGGACTCAGCATTGTGTTTGCCATGCTTCTCATGCGGGGCGGCGTCCTGATCATCGGACCTATCGTCGATGCCATTACCAAACGGAGTGTGCGCTGGTTCTCATGGGCAGGACTTGTGGGAGCGCTCATCGCGCTGCTTCTCAACCTTACCAACGCGGAAGGCTACCAGATCCCGCTTCTCGCCGGTATTATCATCCTGACCTATCTTTTCAGCTATTTCATGCGTTTTCAGTTCATGAGCCGCAATGCAAAAAGTGAAACAAAGGAAGTCAATTTACGGTATTTCGTTGAAGAGACCATGGTCTCCACGCCGACACTGGTTCTCCTTCTGGGGATTTTCGCCCTCTTCAAAGGCGATATCGGCGCTGATGTCCGGCTGGGCTGGACGATGCACTGGGGGGAGCCCTACCTGTGGATGCTGCTTCTGATCGGCATATTCTCTCAGGGGACCGGGTTTTTCGGCACGCTTGTCTTCCTGGATAAGAATGAGAACACCTACTGCATCCCTGTCAACCGTTCTTCCAGCATACTTGCCGGTGTGATCGCTTCCGCGCTGCTTGCACTCTTTCCCGGACAGAGCGCTCCGCCTCTTTCGCAGCTGATCGGAGCGGGGATCATTATTATTTCGATCCTTTTCCTGACGATCCCGCCGATGATGCAGAAGAAGCGAAAGCTGGAAAAAGCATAGGTCATACAAAAAGGCAGGCTTTCCTGCCTTTTTCCTTTATCGCGAAACTTATTCAGATTCAAGAAGTTTTTTTACTAACGGAAACATCGAGAATATGATGAAACCCTTAACGGTATTACAAAAATACAAAGCCCGGAAAACGGGACTTGCGCTCGGCGGCGGCGGGGCGCTCGGCCTGGCGCATGTCGGCGTTCTCAAGGCGCTGGAAACCTATGACATATCCCCCTCTGTGGTAAGCGGGAACAGTGCCGGAGCCCTGGTGGGCGGTTTGTATGTGTCAGGGAAATCGGTCCGGGAGCTGATTGACCTTTCGGGAGAACTTGGCACGAACATGCTGGACAAGATCAGAATGCCCCTGAAAGGCGGGTTGATAAAAAGCCGGCGGATCCATGAAACGCTGCTGGACATCCTCGGTGAGAAACGCATTGAAGATTGCGATATCCCTTTTTATACCGCAACGGTCGACCTGAACAGCGGAAAATCCTATTATATTCACCGCGGCCGGATGGCCGACGCCATATTTGCAAGTATTTGCGTTCCGGGCGTTTTCCAGCCCTTTGAGGCCAACGGACTCCGGCTGGTGGATGGCGGTGTCCGCGACACCATTCCCCTCCGGGCGCTGAAGCCGCACAAACTTCGGCTGCGGATCGGCGTGGGGATCTTAAAAGCCTCGCTGAACAATGAATTCCCCGAATACCTGGACATCTCCCCCGGCAAGGAAGGGGAAGAGGAAAATGCATCGCCGGGCGGCATCCTGAAGGTTCTCTCGCGCTCCATGTCCCTCATGTCGACACAATCGGCTTTCCGTGAGATCAATGCCAGCAAACCGGACCTTGCAATATATATCGACCTCGGGCAAAAAATGCGGGTATGGCAATTTGACCGTCATGAAACCGCAATAAAAACCGGCTACGAACAGGCACGGAAACAGCTTAAAGCGTTCTTCGGAAAATAAGCGCTTGTGATCGTTTGGCAGGCATAATATATTCTTTTGTTTTTATGATCTTTTCACACAGGACGGGGCTTTGATGAAAATCACGATACTTGACGGCAGGCGTTTCCGCCTTGCCGTGATCGCGGCAGCAAAAAATCTGATCCATAATGAGGATTATCTTAACAAGATAAATGTTTTCCCCGTTCCGGATGCGGATACCGGGACCAATATGGCGGCAACCCTTCATGCCATTGTCACCTCGCTCCGGGCAAATACCGATCATGCCCTTGCCGAGATGAGTCAGCATATCTCCGATACGGCCCTCGACAGTGCCCGGGGAAATTCCGGTTCCATCCTTGCCCAGTTCTTTTACGGTCTTGCCACAGAACTGGCAAAGAAACAAAAGGTGGATACAAAGGAGTTCGCAAAGGCCGCTGTGAATGCAAGCAATCAGGCATATCAGGCTATGGCCGATCCCCGGGAAGGCACGATCCTTAGCGTGATCCGCGTCTGGGGGGAATCCTGGGCCGAAAAAGCCCGGACCCGTGACGATTTCATCTATATCCTGAAGTATGCCCTGAAAGCGTGCAAAGCGGAGCTGGAAAAATCCCCGGAAAAATTAAAACTTGAAGTCAAAATGAAGTATGTGGATTCAGGAGGGCTCGGTTTTGTCAATATGCTCGAAGGGGTCGAGGCTTTTATTGAAAGCCCGAACATAAAGCAACTGCTCGAAGGACTGAAAGAACGCCTTGTTCCGCTCGCCGGCAGTCATGATGTCGCTTACGACCCCGAGGTGAAATACCGTTTCTGTACGGAATGCATCGCAGACGGCAGCGGATTCGACCGCGACCGGCTTCGGGAGCTTTTACTGCCGCTGGGAGATTCCCTGATCCTGGCAGGGAGCAAACAGCGACTCAAGCTGCATATCCATACCAATACCCCGGAAACCGTGTTCTCGATCTTATCCCGCTACGGGAATGTAAGACGCAAAAAAGCCGACGACATGAAGAAGCAGGTTTCCCAGCGCAATCAGAAACGGCAGGAGATCGCGCTGGTGGTTGACAGCGCTTCCGATGTCTCCGATGATATCGCGGAGAAATACAACATTAATGTCATTCCGCTTCGCATTACGTTCGGAAATGAACAGTTTATCGACGGGGTCACGATCGACAATAAAATATTTTACGACCGCATGCGGAACGGAAAAGTCATTCCCAAAACCTCGCAGCCAACCCCCCGGGATACGGAAAATCTTTACCGTTTTCTCCTCAGCCATTATAAACATATCATTTCACTGCACGTTACCGCCAGGCTGAGCGGTACCTACCAGACGGCGGTTTCGGCGGCAGCCCGGGTCGATCCGGACCGCATCTCGGTATTCAATACGGAAGCGGGAAGCATCGCACAGCAGATCATGGCTATCAAAGCGGCGCAGATGATATCACAAGGGAACAGCGTGCAGGAAATCCTTGATTTTCTCGGTTCCCTGCACGGAAAATTTAAAATACTTATTTTATTCGAGACCATTAAATACGCCGTAAAAGGCGGCCGTGTAAAATCGTATCAGGGCAATCTTCTGCGGCTTCTCGACCTGGTCCCCCTTGTGGGATTCACGGCCGACGGGGTCACGGCCAAAGAGGGGATCATTCCCCGGGGCAAACGGGGATGGAAAAAGGCGCTCAGGAAATTTCATGATTTCTTCCAGCCGGGCTTTCCCGATGAGATCGGGATTATCCATGCGGATTGCCGAAAAAAAGCGGAGGCATTTGAAAGCATGCTCCGCAGCCGTTACCCGAAAGCAAAATATTACCACGGTGAGTTCGGTCCCGTTATCGGAACGTACGCAGGTCCCGGCTCCATTGCATTTGTGGGATTTTCAAATGCCGTACTGCCCCCTGCGCCGAAACGTGAGAATACGCTTAACACTATTATCGAACGCTTTCAACTGCCAACCGGGAAACCCGTTATACCGGCGGCAAAAAAATAAAAAACCGGAAGGAGAAGCTATGATCTTTACGGACATACTTGTATTACTGGCGGCGTATGTTATTGGCTCTTTCCCCACCGCATGGCTTGCCGGTAAGGCCTTCGGCGGAAAAGATTACGACATCCGTGAGCACGGCAGCGGGAACGTGGGCGCGGCCAATGCCACCCGCAACCTCGGCTGGAAAGCAGGTATCATCACTTTCCTCTTTGATTCCTTTAAGGGATTCGCCGTCATCTTCTGGCTTCCCGCGCTTATCTCCGCGCAATCCATGGGTTTTGAAACCGCCCGCGTGCTCCTTTCCGTTCTGGTGCTGATCGGTCACAGTTACCCCGTGTTTATCCGTTTCCGCGGCGGGAAGGGGGTTGCCACAACAGCGGGGATCATTATGGCTTTCCGCTGGGAGGTCGGTCTTGTGTGCATGGCCGTCTTTATTATCGCTGTCCTGATATCGCGTCAGTCCGGGATCGGTTCCATCTGCGCCACTATCTTTTTTCCGCTCTCAAACCTTTTTATGCTTTACGTGCTGGATATTCCGATCTCCCCGCAAATGCTGTGGTTCAGTATCGCACTTCCGTTCTTCATTCTTTTCACACACCGTGAAAATATCCGGAAGATCCTTCAGGGAACAAACCAAAAGGATTTCTGATGCAAAAAGTCGCTGCAGGCATTATCGAGGTAGACGGTTTCTTCCTGCTGTGCCGGCGCCATCAGAATTCCGCCCGTTTCCCGCTGAAATGGGAATTCCCCGGCGGCAAAGTGGAGAACGGGGAGATGCCGGTGCAGGCACTGGAGCGTGAACTCGAAGAGGAACTGGGTATCGGGATATGCGGTACGGAACCGTTCACCGATTATGTTTACCGCTATGATCAGGAAGCTCCGGTACATTTATATTTTTTTCGCATCCCGCACTTTGACAAAACCGTCAAAAACCTTCAGTTTGACACTGTCGCCTGGGTCCCCGCCGAAAAACTGACGCTCTACGATATCCTGGAAGGCGACCGGAAAGTGGTGAGGTTGCTTCAGGATGAATGAAGGTCCGGAGACTGCCGGACGGAACTAGCGCAGGGGGCTGATCTTTCCCTTGTAAAAACGGATAATGCGGACACCGCTACTGCTGCGGGGATGTTCCGGTTCAAAACGGATATGCCTGATAATGCCGTGTTCCCCTTCAAGGGCATACAGACCCTTCCGTATTTTCTCCGGCGAATCGGCGTCCTGATCAATAATTTTCATTAAAAGGTCCATGCTCTCATATCCGTAGATATGGATACGGTTTGCCTGCCGGCCCGTTTTCCGCTGAAAATCCCTTGCAAAACGCCGGAGAGTGATATCCCGGGAATCCCAGTAATAATCGCTGGCGATCAGCATGCTGTCAATATTGGAACGGTAACGGTTCAGGATACTGGTATTGTACCAGTTCCCGTCTCCCAGCAAAAGGGCGTCAAAACGATGCTTTGCCCATTGCGGCGCGATATACTTGATATGGCTCCGGGGAACGGGCATGTAAACGGCATCGATGCCGTAGTCTTCCTCCGGGAAAATATAGGGAAAAAGTTGCGGATCCGTTTCGGCAAGAAGCCATATGGCGGAAAGGGAATCCATGCTTTTCAGTTCAGCCTTCAGGGAATCCACCTTTTTCATGTCAATGTACGGTTCAAGCCCAACCGTGTCCGCAACAAGCGGGGAGAACTGAAAGTCCCCCATATACTGCGAATCGATCCTCGTGGTATCCATATCGGCAAGAAAGTCACTCAGCCATTCAGGTCCCGGAGTATCCTTCATTGTCTCCAGCAAAATGCACAGGCTGTCCGTGATCCGGGTGTGATACTTTTCCTCCAGGGAGATCTCTCCGGAAAGCCATTGGTCCGCATGCTTCCAGAACCTTTGAAAAAGGGTGTCCGAAGCGGCGGTGACGCTGTCCTGCAGTTCCTGAATGAGCATTGCATAGCGCATGGAATCTCCGGGCCACAAGGCTTCAAGCAAAAAAACCGTGTCTTGCGGCGACGCATTGATGTCTTCCCCGGTAGCGGCATAAAGCGAATCCATTTCCCGGGGATCATATTTCTCCGGATCGTCCATGACGCTGTCAATAACGCTTTCTTCCGCCTGACTGCTGTCCCTGTCAAACAGTCCGGAAGCGCGCGCTTTATCATATCCGTCCAGATAGGAAAAATACGGCGGAAGGTATTCCGCGGTCTCTTTCAGGGCTTCAAGTTTATCATTGATATCCGAAGGGGTTCCGCTGTACCATACATGACTGATGATTCTGCCGCCGTTCTTCTCAACACCGCGTTTAAATGCGCCGGAAATATCCGTACCGTATTCCGTTGCAGGAGCAACAACGGCATATCTCGTATACCCCAGAGAGTCGCTGGTAAAATCCGCAAGCGCCAGTCCGCGCCGCTGCTGCTCGGGATTCAGCTGAAAAACATATTCTCCCATTTCCGTAAGGCCGTCCGCCGTTGCCGTCGGCGTGATCATGGGAACACCGGCATATTCGCAAAGCGGTGCCATGGAGATCGCGGTTTCGCTGTTCAGGGGACCGAGGACGGCGGTGACGTTCTGAATTTCCAGCGTTTCCTTCAGGGCCTTCAAAGCGCTTCTGACCTTGCTTCCCGTATCTACAATGATCAGGTTCACACGCTTGCTGTTTTGATCGCGGGCGGATTCATAGGCAAATTTTATGCCCTCAAGCAACTGGTTCCCGGTCTCGGAATACTTTCCCGTAAGGGGAAGCACTATCGCGACATTTATTTCCGGATCACCGGGCTTTTTACTTTTATTGAAATATTTTGTGACTGCCTTGTATTTCTGAACGAACCGTTCGGTATATAACTCCGATTTGACATCCTGCAGCACTGCTTCCGCTTTTGAAAGGTCCCCGGCAATAATGTAGTTTTGGGCAAGCAAAAGCTTAAAATAGCTTAACGATTTCCGGCCTATCACCAGCGGCAGAAGCATTTCCAGCTCGCGGGGAGAAAGATAGTAACGGGAAAGGTCTTCACAGAGATCCATTGCGTCTGACCTTAAGGCTTCATCGCTGCTGATGGACAGGATCCGGATACCGGAAAGCATGGCGGGAGAGAACTGCTGTTTTCTTATCAGTGCCTTCGCCCGTTCGAACAGCACATCCGGAAGATACCGGCTTCCGGGAAAATTGCGTTCAAAGATACGGCTTTCCGACACCACCGGACCATAGTTCCCCAGTTCATACTCACATTTGATGATCATGAACAATGACAGGGAGGCATAGACATTGTCTTCATCGAGTCCCTGACCATAAGTCTCACGAAATGTCTTAAGGGCCTTTTCATAAGCTCCCCGCTGATATTCTTCTATCCCGCGGTCCATGTCCGCGCGGTTTGCCGCCGCAAGCGGGAGTGCAAAGAACATCAGACACAAGGCGCTGAGAAGCAGCGCTTTTGTAAATCTATTTCTGATAGAACAACCCCAGCTCATGTACGTCTTTGCTCCTGTCATACGCCGTCAGGTTAAACTGCACGGGTGTGACGGAAATATAATGGTTTTTCAGCACCGTGTCATCGGTCGTCTGTGATTCGGCCTTTATTTTTTTTACGCCGGACATCCAGTAATAGGTCCTCCCTTTCGGATCGGTGCGTTTATCAAAGGTTTCCTGCCACTGCGCCATTCCCTGTTCGGTGATCTTTACCCCTCTGATATCCTGTGCGGAATCGACATTGGGAACGTTGATGTTCAGAAGCAGGTTTTCGGGAAATCCCTTCCTGCCTATTTGCTTTACGGTATCGTGTATAAAACGGGCTGCGGGTTCCCAGTTCGGATCCGTATAGGTGGTCAGGCTGACCGCAATACCGGGAATGCCGTGAAACACGGCTTCTGCTGCGGCCCCGACAGTTCCTGAATAGATGACGTTCAGGCCGGTGTTGCATCCCAGGTTGATCCCGGAGATCACAAGGTCCGGTTTCGCGCCCAGCAGTTCACTGAGGGCGAGTTTGACACAGTCGGCGGGAGTTCCCTTGACGGCAACGCCTTCATAGGTTCCGTTCCTGTATTTCCTTACGGGAATGGGCTTGTCCAGCGTGATCCCGTGGCTGATGGCACTGCGCTCGCCGTCCGGGGCAACGACAGAGATCTTTCCAAGGTCCTTTACGGCATCGTAAAGGGCCTGAAGGCCCGGTGCGCTGATCCCGTCATCATTTACCAGTAAAATATTCACAGATACTCCTGCTGACCGGTCATAAAAATTCAATGACTGCCTTTTGCCCGCTTCCCGTCACCGGTATTCCATTCTTTCGGTTTGTAATTCATCCCGTATTCCAGTATCAGACTGTCGTAATCCGTCGTCGCCGTTCCGGGCAGATGTTCCAGATAATAATTGCCGACCGCCGAAGGCAGGACCGGCCTTTTTACCGATGCAATGCCCGGGATCCCGATATCCCCGTTCGTAATGATCTGCCGGCATTCCGGATAACGGACCGGAATATCGCCGGTCTTTCCGTAATAGATGTTGACGCCACCGGGATCCGCCATATAGATATGATCGCGGTGTGAATGTATCACCCATACGGGATGCTGCTCCGGGTCGGCGTTTTCCCGGGTGCCCGCGATAAATGCTTCCATGCTGTTGACGGCCGCCAGCGGAATGCGGTGCGGATATACCAGACCTTTGGCAAAACTCATGCCGATGCGTAAACCGGTAAAGGAACCCGGCCCCGCCGAAACGGCGACCGCCTGCAGTTCCGGGATCCGTATTCCTTCTTCCTCAAGCAGATCCCTTACCAGTACGGCCAGTTTTTCGGCATGAACCCGCGGCTGCTCGAGATAACGTTCCGCCAGGCATTTCCCGCCGGCATGCAGAGAGGCTCCGCATACGAGGGAGGATGTCTCAATGGCCAATATCATTTAACACTCCGTTTTTCCGGGATATACACATCGATCTGCCTACTGTGCTTGCCGGTATGTTTCATATGGAGCTCCATACAATTCTGAGGAATATGCGCTTCGATACGTTCAGGCCATTCGATCAGCACCACACCGCCGGCGTTCAGGTAGTCTTCAAATCCCAGCATAATGATCTCGTCGGGATGCCGTAAACGGTAGCAGTCAATATGAAAGATCGGAATATCGCCGCGGTATTCGTTGATCAATGTAAAGGTGGGCGACGTAGCCGTCTGATCGGCATGGTAAAACAGGTTCACACCTTTGACAAAGGTCGTTTTCCCGGAAGCCAGGTCCCCGTACAGGGCGAGCACGTCATTGGGTTTCAGCCGGGCGGCTATCTGTTTCCCGAACGCGATGGTCGCTTCCGCCGACTTGCTTTCAAAGGTGAATTTTTCTTTATTCATCTTTTGGGTCTCAGCGTTACCACCGGCAGGATCATCTCGTCCATTGAGATCCCCCCGTGCTGGAAGGTACCGGGATATATTTTTTCAAATTTCTTCATGTTGTTCGGATACAGGAAAAAATAATCGTCCTTTGCGAAAATATAGGTGGCGGTCAGGTGGGTCTGTGGCAAACGGAAATCCGCTGCATTCTTGACAAAAACGGCGGTTTTTCCGGAGACCACAAGGTTTCTTCCTGTCTTATAGCGCAGGCTGTCCGTTGAGTAGCGGTCCGCCTTGACCACTGTTCCGCGGTTGACGCGAAGGCTCCCGTGATCGGAGGTGATCACCACATGGAAACCGGCTTCGCCCGCCTGCTCAATGATTCGGCGCAGGTAGGAACCCTCCATCCAGTTACGCACCACATTGCGGTATCCCGCCTCATCCGGAACGATCTCCTGCAGGACATTGGATGCCGAACGTTTATGGGCCAGGATGTCAACGAAGTTTGCCACCAGCACGACAAGGTCGTTATTTTGTATATCGGAAAAACGATTCGCAAGATTGTCGCCGTAACGGGAATCCGTCACTTTGTGATAAGAAAACCCGTGCTTCAAATGCAGATGCTCTTTTTTCAAATAATCGCCGACAAGCGCTTCTTCGTAGCGGTTCATGCTTTCTTCACTGTCCGGATTGGCATACAGATCCGGATATTTGACATTGATCGCATCGGGAAACATTCCCGAAAAGATCGCATTCCGGCTGTAGGGCGTCGCGGTGGGCAAAATACTTACGTGCGCCTGCAGGCGGCTTTCGAAACGGTCGTAAAACAGCGGCGCGAGCGAAAGCCACTGATCATAGCGCAAACAGTCGATCAGCACAAAGAGCGTTTTCTTTTCTTTTTGCAGCAAGGGCCTGACAAAATGATCCATAACCTGCGGGGACATCGGTATATCGGGATTACGTTCGGTAACCCAGTGACCGTAATTTTTACTTATCAGCCGCTGGAACTCCCGGTTCGACTCCTCCAGCAATTCATGCAGGAAATGTTCGAGATCATACTGAATGTTCTTTGAAAACTCTATTTGCCAGTAGGAAAGCCGGTCATGAATATCCGCCCATTCCTTCAGCGAGGAGATCCCCTCAAAAAGTCGGCCGGTGAGCTGCCGGTAAAATTCCATGAAATCCCTGGCGCGCACATCCCGGGAAATATCCGCAATATCAAGATTCTTCTTCAGGGTCAGCAGGACCTGGGAGGGGTTGATGGGTTTGGTAAGATAATCGGAGATCTCTTTTCCGATCGCATCTTCCATAAGGGTCTCTTCTTCATTTTTCGTGATCATGATCACCGGCATTCCAGGGCGCAGTTTCCGGATCTTTTCCAGCACGGCGAGGCCGTCCAGGCCGTCCATCATTTCATCCAGCAGCGCGGCGGCGATATATTCGTGCCTGATGATCTCCAGGGCGTCCACACCGTTGGTGGCGGTCTTTACCTCATATCCCCTTTCTTCCAGGAACATAATGTGCGGGCGGAGAAGATGGATCTCGTCATCCACCCATAAAACCGGACGTTTGTTGGTGTTTTCAGTCATGGGACTAATTTAATCCTAATTTTGAGGTATACAAAGCGATTTGCTTCCGGCCTCTATATTTATTGGGGAACGTGCTGAAAGTTCCTGGCTTTGTAGGGAACGGAAGAAATGTTGAGTTGTTGAGACGTTGAGCCGTTGAGCCGGACTATCCACGAATTACACGAATAATCTCACACGGATTAACACGAATTATTTATAATGTCATCCCGAACTTGCGTGCCCCGCGAAGCTTCAGTGAAGCGGGGGTTCGGGATCCCCAACATCTGACGACTGAGAGACGGAAGAGGTTGAGTTGTTAATTTGTTAATTCGTTAATTTGTTGTTGAGTCGTGGAGTCGTTGAGACGTTGAGACGGAGGGACAGAGGGACGAAGAGAAAGCATTTCACGTCATCCCGAACTGGTTTCGGGATCCCCAATATGTGACGACGGGATCCCGTTTAGCGTTCAGAGAGCATGGATACCTTACAGCCCTGAGCTTGTCGAAGGGCTGAACATAATTAGCCCGGCATGAAATGCCGGGACTGCGAAATGCCATCCCCTTTATTATTAATCCTGCAAGTAAGACATTCAATCGTCAAATCCATGGGGATCCTGAAATGAATTCAGGATGACGCGTTAGTGGAATTCAGAATGACGCGTTCGTGGAGATTGCGTTATCCGATTACCATAAAACCCCTTTGCCGCTGATCGAACTTTTTCATATATTCCCACATGATAAGAGCGATCATTTTGGACCTGGACAATACCCTGGTCGATTTTTCCCTGCTGAAAAGGCAGGCCGTCCGCGGCGGCATTACCGGAATGCTGGAAGCCGGCCTGAAGGCGGACCCGGAGGAGGTCTACCGGCGCATTTTTGAGATCTATGAAGCAAAGGGCTGGGAATATCAGACCGTTTTCGATGACGTGATCGCGGAATTTCACGGCAGTCACAATTACAAGTATCTCGCCGCGGCGATCACCGGATACAAGAAAAGCCGTGAGGCTTCCCTCACCCCCTATCCGGGCGTTTATGCAAGCCTGATCACGCTGATCAAGCAGGGTATCAAACTCGCCGTGGTCTCGGATGCCCCGGGCCGCGAAGCCTGGCTGCGCCTCTATCAGCTGAATTTTCACCACCTTTTTGATGCCGTGGTCACCTACAGCGACAGCATGGAACTCAAGCCCTCACCGAAACCCTTTCAGCTTGCGCTGGATAAACTCGAGGTGCGTCCGGAAGAGAGCATGATGGTCGGGGACTGGGCCGAGCGCGACATGACGGGAGCAAAAAATATCGGGATGCTCACGGTATTCGCCCGCTACGGCGATATCTTCGATACGAAGGATCACGGCGCCGATTATGAGATCAGCGCTTTTGACGGGATCCTTGACATTGTCCGGAACCTCAACGGGGAGAAAGCATAATGCGCATAGTCACGGCGGAAGCAGCACGGAAAATCGACCATGATGCCATGAACGTACGGGGCGTCCCCGGAATAGGACTGATGGCAGCGGCCGGAAAGGCGGTGGCGAATGCTGCGCTGGATATCTGCCGGCGCGAAAAACGCTCCCGGGTGCAGGTCTTTTGCGGGAAAGGGAATAACGGCGGGGACGGATTTGTCGCGGCGACGGAATTGAAAAAGGCGGGGATCCGGAATATTGACGTATTTTTCTTCGCCGGGACGGACGCATTGCGCGGCGATGCAAAGCATCATTTTGAGCGCATGGAGGATTCCGGCGTGAAGGCGCAGATCGTCGGCGACGTGCAGGCGTTGCGTCCCCTGCTGAAAAATGACGCCTGCTGGATCGACGCCATCTTCGGGACGGGGCTGAACCGCCCGGTAAAGGGCTTTCTCCGCGATGTCATGGAACTGCTCCGTAAAGCGCATCGTGAACAGCCGGTCATTGCCGTCGACATCCCTTCAGGCATACACGGCACGAACGGGCGCCTGCTGGGGCCGGCATTAAAGGCCCGGATCACCGTATGCATGGGGTTTTACAAAACCGGGAATTTCCTGCAGGACGGCAGGTCGTACTGCGGGCTTCTGCAGGGTGCCGGGCTGGACTATCCGGCCGTTTCCCTTGAACATGCCGTGCCGCCGATCAGGGTGTGCGGGCATGCGGAAATACAACAACGCCTGCATCCCGTACCGCTGA
>JAGYLW010000032.1 GCA_018400915.1 Fidelibacterota bacterium | reverse complement strand
GCAGGTTTTCTCCTTGACTTGCATGTGTTAAGCACGCCGCCAGCGTTCATCCTGAGCCAGGATCAAACTCTTCATTGTAATATTATAATTCAATTATATTCAATCATACCTCGACAAACTACTTTGTCAAGCTGAACTCATCTGAAATCACGCATAACATACACCCTGTTTTTCAAAGAACGTCATTTTTCAATGACAGCTTTTAATAATACTTCAAACGGAGATCAAAGTCAAGTTTATAATGTGTTATTTTCTATCTTTCCCTGTCCGTATTATTTTCAAAAAGCCGTGAATTATAAACCCTTTACAGGTAAATGTCAACACATTTTCACGCTTTTTACACGCTTTTTTTTGGGTTCCCCGTAACCCCCTTGCTGTGAGTCTCTTACACTGCAGATTTAACGGAAGTTTCTCACGTTTTGTTTCCGGGATCCTGAATGGTCTTCAGTCCCCCGCGATCACAGAATGACCTTTGGGTGCCGTATGGGAACGTGTCCGTTCGACAGAAGAAATATTCCGGCGTACTGCGGGAAAATGACAGCGGAAAATTAAAGGGCGCCCCCGTGCAGTTCCGTGATGGCACGGATCTTCCGCATCACCTCTCCGGGAGTCACTGCCGCCATGCATTCCGGACACAGGCGCCAGTCCCTCCGCTTGTGCGTACATGCCTTTTTCGGCGTGATGACGTGTCCGTATTTTCCGTACGGCCTCGTCAGTCCCGGATCCTGGGAGCCGAATATCGCCAGGGCCGGTGTATGCAATGCGGCGGCAAGATGAACGGCCATGGAATCACAGCCCAGTACGAGTGCGGCGTTGTTCATATGCATGGCGATCCCGGTCAGGTCCCCCTTTATTTCGCTGACCCCTTCCGGGGAAACTTCTCCGGGAGGGTTGATCCATGCAAAATCGTATTTTTCCTTCTGCAGGATCGTCATCAGACGTTCCCAGTGGCCGGCCGGCCAGAGGCGCCCTTTTTGGGCGGCGCCGGGATGCAGCAGTATCTTCCGGGGATCTTCCGGCTTTCCCGGAAAATTTTTCAGGCGGGGTGAGCGGCTTCCGGCAGAAATGCCGATTTTTTCCAAGAGAACGAAGGGACGTTCCACCTGGTGCCGCCGGCAGGGAAATTCCGCAACATGGGTAAGCCAGGCCGCACCGCCGCTGAACTGAAAACCGCAGCGATAAGCGGCGGGGATTTTCTTCATCATTCTTATCCGGCGTATGTCGCCGTGAAAATCAAGGATCATGTCGTAGTATGTCTTGCGTATTTTCTCAGTGGAGCCGCTGAGAACGCGGTCCGCAAGACCCGCTTTCAGGGCAAGGTCCTTCGCCGCGGGTACGCACAGGATGTGGAGTTCCGCTGAAGAAAAGTGCTCCTTCAGTGCGCGGAGCGCCGGTTCCAGCATGATCAGGTCACCGATACATTCATGCTCCAGCACAAGGATCTTTTTGACACTTTCCCTGCGGACAGGGCGGTTGATGTCCTTCCCCGGAAAATAAGTCCCGCTGAGGCGGCTCAGCAGCCGCGACAGGCGCAATTTTTGCGGGTTGAATATTTGCTGCCCGTTTATCCGCATATCACAGCCCGATCGTTTCATAATAACGGTACAGTGACTCTCCCACCGCCGCGATGTCATGGTGCTTCCGCACCCAGGGCTCCCCGCGGAGCGCTTTCCGGCGTCGTAGGTTTTCATTGCCGGCATAATACAGGAGTTTGTCGTAGAGCGTGCCGGCGTTCACGTTCACAAAAGGATGGTCCGGGAGAAAACTGCGGTAATGCGCATTCATTTCGGTAAAAGTGCAGATACCCAGAGCCAGGGACTCCACGGAATTCATCCCGTAACCCCAGCCGCCTTTATCCCCGACCTGGTCAATAAAGATATCGCTTTCCCGCTTTAATTCCATCGCCTGTTTATGCGGCATATTCTCTATTAACCTGAAACGGATCTTTCCCTCCCTTTCCAGGAAGCGGCAAACGGGGATGATCACCTTGCTGCCCTTGTAATAGCGGTTGGTCGGGGCATGGGTGACCAGAGGCTTTTTATCCCCCGTGCCTGCCGGGGGATATTTTTTTCTGAAACCGTCCGTGTCAAAGGGGAGAAAAATGTAATGAATATCGGGGTGCTTATAAAGGAGGTCGAGTTCATTGCTCAGGTTCAGGTCGCTGATCGCGTCAAGCTCCCCGAGCACGCCGCGGCTGCGGAGGTCCTCTCCGTGATAATGGCAGATGATCTTTGCACCGCGCTTTTTCATCTCCCGGCCATAGCGGGCGTCCCTGTAAAAATCCATGCCGGACTCAAAATGGACGACATCCGCATCATAAAGCCCGTATTTGTTGATCGCCTTCCGGATACGATTGTCCCAGACCCTTTCTTTCCAGGCGATGAATGCGGCGTCAAGCCTCCCCTCGGGTTCCCAGACCGGAGGATATCCTTCCCGCTCGGTATGATATCCGTTCTTTCCACGGTATAGCTGATATACGCGGTGGCGCAGGTGTTTCAATACACTGCGGGTGAAATTGAAAGGCAGGTTCAGGCAAATGTCTTCCGGGTAGCCCTTCGGGGAATGGTAAAAGGTCACATAACGGACCTGATTCCCGCGCGATTCGTGGATGCGCCGGTAAAGGTCAAGGGTCCCGACCGTATTTTCCGGAGAGATATAGAGAATTTTCATGAGTATTACAGGTTTTTAAAATCCGAGACGGTCTTGTTCCTGAACGGTTTCAAATATGCGCGCTGCGCCTCGATGAAGAGCGGGTCGGTGCTGTAATGCTGTTCCGTCGGCATGCGTTCGTCGCGTATATGGTATTCTGAAGAGAACTCGATCTTCTGCAGCGCGTCGATAATGTCGTCCATTTTAATATATTCCGGGTTCTGTGCAAAGACATAGCGCGGGATATCGCTGCGAACGGACTCGAGATATTCCAGTTCAGCCAGTTTCTCACAGATATCGGTCATGGTGTTCAGGTGCACGCCGAAAAGATCACAGAACTTGTCCAGCGAAGGGATCGTTTTGCCGCGCCGGTAAAAAGCATTCATCCACACCAGCACGGCAACTCCCAGGTAAGCGTGCGTATAATGACTGCTGGCATTCAGGTAGCCCCGGTATATGTTCGTCAGCAGGCGCCGGTTCTGAAAGGTGTAGCTCAGTTCCGCTCCGAGCAGAATGATCATCCACGTAAGGTACATCCAGATCATGAATACGGGGATGATCGACAGGGACCCGTAGAAGTTCGTCAGAATCGACATCCTGTTGATGTACAGGTAGAAGAAATTCTTTGACACCTCCCAGAGAAAGGCGGAAAAGAGCCCGCCGACCAGCGCGCTTTTAAAAAGCACCTTTGCGCGCGGCATGATCATATTGATGGTGACCATGATGAACAGGGTAATAAAAAAGGGCACCATGGTATTGTATAAAAGATGAATAAAGCCGTTTTCCTGGATCATCTTGTCCATAAAGCCGCCGGCGGGCATCAGGAAGTTCTTGATATAGGTGTTTCCGAGGATCAGGAAAGGCGTGATGGTGAAAAATATCCAGAATCCCGTGATCTTCCGGAAATAGCTGCTGCCTTTCTTTACCCGCCATATTTCATTGAAGATGCGCTCGCCGATCACCAGGATGGCCGTTCCGGCGATGATAAGGCCTAAAATAGCGACCAGGTTCACGACCCCGGTTGTCCCCAGCGAGCGGAAAGCGTCCTTGGAGATATTCGACTGCAGCCACGTGGAAAGCTGCTCATGCAATTCCGGGACCAGGTACGGGAAAAGGTTGTTCTGGACATAGTCGATGACCAGTTCTCCGAGACCGTAAATACCTGCTACACTGAATATCAGCACCGTCATGGGAATAAGCGACAAGATGGTAATGTAGGCAAGGCTTCCGGAATGCACCAGGCACATGTTGTGGAAAAAGTCCTTGAAAGTCAGGAACAGCAGCCACAGGGTTTTTTTTAAGGAGCGGTGAAAGGGGGTCGTTTTCCCGATATCCCGGACAAAGAGGAAATGAATGACCCGGTTAAATACATTGTCTTTTTTATGTTCTGATCTCATGGTCCGGCCGGTTAATATATGTTCCGGTTTAATATAGAGATAAAAGCAGGTATCTTCAAGAAAATAGCACATCCCGGTTTCGCCGCGGATGTGCGGTATAATCCGCGGGGCAATGAAAAAATCCTCTCCGTTCCGGGAGAGGATCTATCGTGCTTTTCACGTATGCTGTCAGGTTTCACTTTGTTTCTTCAGGGTCTTCAGGGGATTTACTTTCTTTCTTCCCCGTTTGTCCTGACCCGGTGGTTTTCTCCGTCTTTTTCTCCGCAGCTTTCTTTACTTTCCCGGCGGAAGGATCTTTCTCTTTACTTTCTCCTTCCTGCTTTTCTGCTGCCTTGTCAGGGGACGTCTTTCCGGATTTCTTTGCTTTTTCGGGTTTTTTGGAACCGTCTTTGGTAGCGGTTTTCTTCTTGTCCTTTTTCAGTTCCTCGCCGAAAAAGTCAACCAGCTGAAGCAGGACGACCTTGGCGGTATCGTTCGGACGGTATCCCAGCTTGATGATGCGGGTATAACCGCCCTGACGGTTTGCGTACAGGGGCGCGATATCCTCAAAGAGCGTGCGTGTGGCCTCTTTGTTCCTCAGGGTCGCGAATGCAAGTCTCCGGGCGTGCGTACCCTCCTTCTTGCCGTAGGTAATAAGACGGTCCACAAGGCGGCGCACTTCCTTCGCCTTGGCTTCCGTGGTTTTTATCTGCTTATGTATAAGAAGTGATGCAGCCATATTGGACAACATCGCTTTACGGTGACTGGTGCTTCGGCTGAGTTTTCTGCCTCGTTTTTGATGTCTCATGTATCTGCGTTCCTTATTTGTTCATGTCTTTCATGTAAGGGGTAATGTCCATTCCAAACCGCAATCCCAGATCATCCAGCTTCGCGACCAGCTCGTTCAGGGATTTGCGTCCGAAGTTCTTATATCTCAGCATTTCCTGTTCTTCCTTAACGACGAGATCCGCAATGGTGCGTATATCGGCCGCCTGCAGGCAATTGTAAGAACGTACGGAAAGTTCCAGTTCATCAATGCTGCGCTGCAGCTGTTTGCGGACCCGCAGGATCTCTTCATCGATCTGTTCTTCCGGCTCAATGATGTTCTTCGATTTCAATTCCGAAAAGGGCCGCAAGTGGTTGATCATCATATCCGCCGAATAGGAAAGTGCGTTATCGGGAGTCATGGAATTGTCGGTAAAGACCTCAAGCGTGAGTCTTTCAAGGTCCTCCTTAATACCGGACTGAAGCTTCTCAACATTGAAGATCGCTTTGACGATAGGCGAAAAGATGGAATCAACGGGGATGGTGTCGACCGGAACGTCCGGCGTACGGTTCTTTTCCGCCGGTGAATAGCCTCGTCCGCGTCCGAACCATACCGTCATATTGATCTCTTTTTCTTCCTGAATGTTCATGATGTGAAAATTCGGGTTCATGATCCTGACATTAGGATTATCTCCGTTGAGGTCCTTGGCTTTTATCTCTTTCGGGCCCTTCAGCTTCAGGTTCACCTTGATAGGTTTTGAATCCACAATATCCAGCTTTACCTGTTTCAGGTTCAGAATGATGCTTGTCACATCCTCCAGCACACCTTCTATTGCGGAAAATTCATGAAGTACTCCGTCAAATCGGATCGCGGTGATCGCGCAGCCCGGAATCGCTGACAACATGATCCGTCGCAGGGCATTGCCGACAGTCGTCCCGAATCCCCGCTCAAGCGGTTCAATGGTAAACTTCCCGTAACTGTCGGTATAAGATTCTCTGTCGACGGTGATTTTATCCGGAATTTGAAAGTTAGGCATTATTTCAATTCCTCTTTTTTCATTTATTTAGAATATAACTCTACAACCAGCTGTTCGTTGAATTCTTCCGGTATCTCGTGTCTCTCCGGAATCTTCAAAAACAAACCGACCAGTTTTGCTTTATCGATCGATAACCATTCCAGGGTATGGTCACCCTTGATGCGTTTCACGGAATCCAGGATGATCGGGAGCCGCTTGCTTTTTTCGCGAACCCGTATTTCGGAATTTTCCTTTACCTGGAAAGAGGGAATGTTCACCTTGCGGTTGTTCACCAGGAAATGACCGTGACTTACCAGCTGACGTGCGGCACGCCGCGTAGGGGCGAACCCCATGCGGTATACGACATTGTCAAGGCGCGACTCCAGTATCTGAAGCAGAATATGCCCCGTAATGCCCTCTTTAAGGTCCGCTTTTTTGAAATAATTCCTGAATTGTTTTTCAAGAATGCCGTACGTGTACTTTACCCGTTGTTTCTCGCGCATCTGAATACCGTAATCGGACAGGCGTCTGCGTGACGTAGGTCCGTGCTCTCCCGGCGGATAATTCTTATTCATTTTAATGAATTTGGGAGATTCGAAACAGGGATAATCCAAACGACGACAGACTTTGCCTCTCGGGCCTGTAAATCTTGCCATGAATATACTCCTAAACTCTTCTACGCTTGGGTGGTCTGCACCCGTTATGCGGAATCGGTGTTACATCTTTTATTGCGGTGACCTGCAAACCGGCGATCGCCAGGGATCGGATAGCCATTTCACGGCCGCCGCCCGGACCCTTTACCCGGACTTCAACACGGACGAGACCGGCATCCATGGCTTCCCGTGCGGCCACTTCTGCTGCCTGACCGGCTGCAAAGGGTGTGCTTTTCCGGGAACCTTTAAAACCGACGCGGCCTGCGGTTGCCCATGCAACGGTATTGCCGTACTGGTCTGCAAGCGTTATCACTGTATTATTGTAAGTGGCTTTGATGAACGCGATCCCGTCGGGATCGACCTTCACTTTTCTTTTCTTACGTCTGACTTGTTGTTTTCTAGCCAATTCAACCTCCTAAGGCCTGATGCTATACTTTGCGTTTTTTCTTGATCGCGGCTTTTTTCTTGCCTTTTCTCGTACGTGCATTATTTTTGGTATTCTGACCGCGCACCGGAAGTCCCCGGCGGTGCCTGTACCCGCGGTAGCAACCGATATCCATCAAACGTTTGATGTTCATGGTCACTTCCGTCCGCAATGCACCTTCAACTTTGTAATCATCAGCGATCACTTTCCGGATTGCCGCAACCTGATCGTCGCTGAGATCTTTTACCCGGATCTCCGGATCGACTTTCGCATCAACCAGGATGCGCATCGCAACGGAACGTCCAATTCCAAAAATATAGGTCAAAGCAACTTTGACTTTTTTATCTTTTGGTAGATCTATACCTGCTATTCGAGCCAATGTTTACCTCCCGATCAACCTTGTCGTTGTTTATGTTTACTGTTCGGACAAATCACACGGACAACGCCTTTGCGGCGAATGATCTTGCATTTATCACACATCTTCTTTACTGATGCTCTTACTTTCACTTTTCTGTCCTTTCATTCTCCAATAAGTTCTGCATGTCCTACTTGTACCGGTAAACGATACGTCCACGGGAAAGATCGTATGGCGACAGTTCAAGGGAAACCTTATCACCCGGCAGTATCTTGATATAATGCATACGCATTTTTCCCGAAATATGCGCCAGCACTTCATGCCCGTTCTCAAGTTCTACCCTGAAAGAGGCATTGGGAAGTGTTTCAATGATCGTTCCGTCGACTTTAATTGCTTTTTGTTTCGCCATATTACTTGTAATCCGTTAAAATTTCAGGACCTGTTTTCGTTAACGCCACCGTGTGTTCAAAATGCGCGGAAGGCAGGCCGTCGCTTGTGACGATCTTCCATCCGTCCGGCATTGTTAGCACGCCGGCTTTTCCCATGTTCACCATGGGTTCAATGGCAATGACAAGTCCTTCTTTCAACTCTATCCCCCTGCCCTTCTTACCATAATTCGGGACCTGGGGATCTTCATGCAGCCGCCTGCCGATGCCGTGTCCGACCAGATCGCGGACCACGGAGAATCCGTGTGCTTCCGCGTGGGCCTGAACGGCATGGCCGATATCCGAAAGATGATTTCCGGGACGCGCCATTTCGATACCGAGTGCCAGGCACTCTCTGGTAACGTCCATTAATTTCCGCTTATCCGCCGACACATTTCCTACTGCGTAGCTGCGGGCATGATCGCCGTGATAACCGTGTATAAGCGTTCCGCAGTCGATACTGACAATATCACCGTCCTCAAGGAGGACGCTGCTGTCAGGTATACCGTGCACCACTTCTTCATTGCGTGAGATGCAAAGCGTGGAGGGGAAGCCTTCATACCCCTTGAATGCGGGCAATGCTCCCCGGGAACGGATATACGCTTCAGCGAGTTCATCGAGTTTTTTCGTAGAGACACCGGGTTCTATCCACGTTTCAAGCATACTCAGCGTATCTGAAACGATCTTCCCGGCGATCTGCATCAACCCAATCTGCTCGGCTGTCTTTAAATAAATCATCTTTTCCTTGTTTTCAATTAACTAGAAGCGTCTTCTTCCTTTGATTTTGCCCTTTTTCATGAATCCGTCGTAGTGCCGCGAGATCAGATGCGATTCGATCTGCTGCAGGGTGTCAAGGGCGACCCCCACCAGAATGATGACCGACGTACCGCCGAAAAAGCTGGCGAGGTTGTAATCGATACTGAAGACCTTCATCAGTATATACGGCATGATCGCCACGAGCGCAAGCATAATTGCACCCGGGAGCGTGATCCGGGTAATGATGTTATCCAGATATTCCGCAGTCTTTTTCCCTGGCCGTATTCCGGGAATGAAACCGCCGTTCTTCTTCATATTGTCCGCCACCTCCGTAGGATTGAAGGCAATGGCCGTATAAAAATATGCAAAGAGAATAATAATGATCGAATACAACAGCCAGTAGGGCCAGTTATCGACCGTGAACCATCCCCGGTTGAGCCAGGCCACATCCGAGAACAGCATGCGCAGGGAATTCGGGATGAACACGATGGTCTGCGCAAAAATGATCGGCATCACACCGGAACTGTTCACGCGAAGCGGAATATAGGTCGACTGACCTCCGTAGATCTTTCTTCCGACGACCTTTTTCGCGTACTGCACCGGGATCTTCCGTGTCCCCTGAGTGAGATATACCACAAATCCGATGACCAGTACCAGGATGATGATAAGAATGATCTCAACAAGCAAATCCCTGGCGCCCGCCTGCAGCATGGTGACCTCATTGCTGATCGTCGAAGGGAGGCGGGAAATGATGTTGATCATAATGATCAGCGAAATACCGTTCCCGATACCGCGGTCCGAGATCTGTTCCCCGAGCCACATCAGCATGATCGTACCGGTCACCAGCGCGATGATGGTCATGAACGCAAACCCGAAACCCGGGTACGCCACGACGGACTGACCATTGCTCTGAAGATTCAGGAGATATTGTGCAACCGCCCATGCCTGCATGGCGGCCAGGAAGACCGTACCGTAGCGGGTGATCTGCGTGATCTTGCGGCGGCCGGCCTCGCCTTCACTGCGCAGGCGCTGAAAGTACGGGAACACACTGCCCAGAAGGGTGATGATAATGCTGGCGCTGATGTAGGGCATGATCCCGAGGGCAAAGACCGTAGCCCTGCTGAAAGCACCGCCGGCGAACATATCCCAGAGACCAAGCAAAGTATTGTCCATTCCTGATGCGGCCGCGGCCAGCAGTTTCGCATCGATCCCGGGAAGGGGGATGTGCGCACCGACACGGCAGAGAAACAGGACAAACAAGGTAAAGAGCAGACGCTGTCTTAATTCCTGGATCTTGAACATGGAACGAACGGTTTGCATCATAATACTAACGCCTTTCCACCTGCTTTTTCGATCTTTTCCTTTGCGGTCTCGGAAAATGCGTCTGCGGTAATGCTGATCGCATTGGTCATTTCGCCGTATCCGAGGATCTTCACAGGTTTGTTCGGTTCTTTGATCAGGCCGAATTCAATAAGCTTGTCTGCGTTGATTTCTTTCACACCTTCGATCAGGTTCAGGTCATGGATGTTCACGACCTGGAATTCCTGACGAAACCGTTTGTTGGAAAAACCGCGTTTGGGCACCCGGCGCTGCAGCGGCATCTGTCCGCCTTCAAACCAGGGACGGCGTTTTGATCCGCTGCGGGATTTCTGGCCGTTCATTCCGCGGCCTGCCGTTGTCCCCTGGCCGGATGCGGTTCCGCGACCCAGGCGTTTGGTTTTCTTTCTTACCGACCCTTTTGCAGGGGTTAATTTCGATAAACTCATGATACCTCCTCGACATCAACAAGATGAGGAACTTTTTCAATCATACCCCGCACCGATGCATTGTCGGGCAGAATAACGGATTTACGGATCCTTCCCAGGCCCAGCGCTGCAATGATCTGGCGGGTTTTTTCGCGGTATCCGATAGTGCTTTTGATCTGTGTGATCCTGAGTTGCTTTTGCTTTGCCATTTTAATTAAAAACCTCCTGAAGCGTCACACCCCGCCGCTTGGCCACCATGTAGGCGTCTTCCAGTGAAGCAAGCGCATGCATCGTAGCTTTTACGACATTGTGCGAATTTGCGCTGCCGATCGATTTTGCAAGGATGTCATTGATGCCGACCTGTTCCATAATGGCGCGAACCGGCCCGCCGGCAATAATTCCGGTACCCGGTGAAGCGGGTTTCAGGAGCACCTTCGCCGCACCATGTTTGGCCGTGACTTCAAATGGGATGGTCCCGTGCAGCACCGGTACGCGAATAATATTTTTCTTTGCGTCCTCGCGTCCCTTGTTGATCGCATCCGTTACCTGGTTGGATTTTCCCAGGCCGATACCGACATGTCCCTTGCCGTCGCCGATGGCGACGATCGCATTGAAACGAAAACGGCGGCCTCCGGTAACGACTTTAGCGACACGGTTCAGTTTTATTAATTTTCCTTCACTCAATTCGAGTTCAGATGGATTGATTGATCTCAATGCCCTACTCCTTTGTTAAAATTCCAGGCCGGCTTCCCGGCATGCATCGGCAAATGCTTTGACACGTCCGTGATAGATAAAACCGTTCCGGTCGAAAACCACGGCCGTGATGCCTTTCGCTTTTGCTTTTTCGGTAATGGCCTTGCCGACGCCGATGCTCAGCTCCGTTTTCGCTTTGCCTTCGAGCGATGCACGAAGATCCTTGCCGAAGGAGCTTGCCTGGCAAAGTACTTCATGATTTACATCATTTACGATCTGTGCGCTTAAATGCTTGTTGCTTCTGTATACGACAAGCCGCGGACGTTCGGCAGTACCGGCGATCTTTTTTCTGATACGTGCCTTCTTTTTGATCCTGGCTTCGCGTTTTAACTGTCTTTTTTCTTTCATTACTGATCCTTTACCATGGTTTCGCTATGCTGCATTACGAAGTCGCTCCGGCGGTCTTGCCGGCTTTGCGGTGTATCTGTTCACCAAGATAACGAATACCTTTGCCTTTATACGGTTCGGGTTTGCGCAGCTTGCGTACCTGGGCGGCCACTTCACCGACCTTCTGTTTGTCCGGTCCGGACACCTTCAGAATATCACGGACGAGGCTGAAAGATATCCCTTCCGGCGCGTCCATCAGGATCTGATGGGAATAACCGAGCGAAAGCAGAAGCCGTTTGTTGCTTTTCACTTCACCCTGGAATCCGACACCAATGATCTGCAGGGAGATCTCATACCCCTCGGAAACCCCCGTGACCATATTACTGATAAGGGCTCTCACAAGTCCGTGCAACGCCCTGTGCTTTTTTTCATCCGACGGACGTTCGACCCTGATCTCGCCGTCAGCGGTCTTCACGGTAATATCCTTATGAAAAGGCTTCGCAAGTTCCCCTTTGGGGCCCTTCACGGTAATCATATTGTCCTTTACGTTCACCGTTACGCCGTCCGGGATCGGAATGGGTTTTTTACCGACTCTCGACATAATGTTCCTCTCTTACCATATCTTACACAGATATTCACCGCCGACCTGCATTTTGCGCGCATCCTTATCGGTGATCACACCGTGGGACGTGGACATGATGCCGATGCCTAAACCATTGTTCACGCGGGGAATATCGGTATTTTTAACATAGACTCTGCGACCGGGTTTACTTACACGCTCGAGACTGTAGATCACAGGACGGCTGTCGTCCTGATATTTCAGATACAGACGAAGCATGCCTTGTTTTCCATCTTCGATCAGGATAAAATCCTTAATGTAACCCTTTTCTCTGAGCACAAGAGATATCCTGGCCTTCAATTTACTGGCCGGAATCTCCACCCAGGGATGTCCTGCTCTGCACGCATTGCGTATGCGTGTTAAAAAATCTGCAATAGGATCTGTTACCATCTGTTACCTCTTTTTACCAACTTGCCTTTGTTACACCGGGGATCTCTCCCTTTAAAGCCAGTTCGCGAAAACAAATCCGGCACAGTCCGAACTTGCGGTATACGGACCTCGGACGCCCGCAGCGTGAACAGCGGGTGTTTTTCCGTGTTGAATATTTCGGCTCGCGCTTAGCTTTTGCTATCATCGATTTTTTTGCCATGATCTGTGCAATCCTTATTTTTGTTCACGCCGTACAAACGGAAAACCGAAGCTTTTAAGAAGCTCGTATGCTTCCTTGTCGGTCTTCGCCGTCGTTGTAAACGTGATGTTCATTCCACGAACAGCATCAACCTTGTCGTAATCGATCTCGGGGAAAATGATCTGTTCACTGATACCGATCGAATAATTGCCCTTTCCGTCAAAGGCCTTGTCTGAAAGGCCGTTGAAGTCGCGTACCCGCGGCAGGGCGATGTTAATGAAACGGTTCAGGAACTCATACATATTGACATCCCGAAGGGTCAGCATCACACCGACGGGATCCCCTTTGCGGATCTTGAAATTACTGATGGCTTTCTTCGCATAGGTGACGACCGGTTTCTGACCGGCTATCGTGGTGAGATCCTGCACCGCATGTTCCAGCTTGGCTTTTTCGTCACGGGCGTTCCCGAGGCCGATACTGATCGTGGTTTTCGTCAGCCGGGGAACTTCCATCACATTCTTGTAAGCAAAGGTTTTGGTGAGATGCGGAACGATCTCTTTTCTGTACAGTTTTTCTAATGTTGGGATATCATTCATATCTGTTTACTTTCCTTCAGTCACGGTTTCACCGGTTTTCTTCGCATAACGCACTCTGGAACCGTCTTTTAATATTTTTGTACCGATGCGGGAAGGTTTCCCGTTCACGACCAACATTAAATTGGACACGTGCACAGGAGCCTCTTTTTCAATGATGCCTCCCTGGGGATTGTCCTGGCTGGGACGGGTGTGGCGCTTTACGATGTTCACGCCCTCAATGATCGCACGGTCCCTTTCGGGGAACACTTTCAGGACCTTGCCTTCTTTCCCTTTATACTTGCCCGCAATCACTTTTACGCTGTCATTTTTTTTAATATGCACAGTCTTCTCCTTACAATACTTCAGGTGCCATTGATACGATTTTCATGTAATGCTTTTCACGCAATTCCCGGGCAACCGGACCGAAGATACGTGTACCTATCGGCTCACCCAGCGCATTGATCAATACAACGGCATTCTCATCAAAACGGATATAGGACCCGTCGGGACGTCCCACTTCCTTATTGGTACGGACAATGACAGCTTTTGAAATATCACTTTTTTTGGCTGTTCCGCCCGGTATCGCCTGCTTTACGGTAACCATGATGGTGTCCCCGATACTCGCGTAACGCCGACCGGTTCCGCCCAGTACCTTTATGCATTGTACGACTTTTGCACCTGTGTTGTCAGCAACTTTTAATTTACTTTCAACTTGAATCATCGTTTATCTGCCTTTCAACTTTGATGCTTATTTCGCTTCCGGCGCACGATCCAGGATCTCTTTTACGCGCCAGCGCTTATTTCGGCTCATCGGCCTGGTTTCAACGATGGAAATGGTATCACCCATGCGGCATGCGTTTTCTTCATCATGCGCCATGAATTTCCGGCTTTGTTTGATATATTTACCATAAACCGGGTGCTTCATCCGTTGATTGACAAGGACGGTGACCGTCTTCTCCATTTTGTTGCTCACTACAACACCGATTTTCTCTTTGCGATTTGTATACGTCATTCCTGAACTTCCTGTTATTTACGCAATCCAAGTTCATATTCATGAAGGATCGTCTTCAGCTGTGCGACTTCACGTTTCAGATAACGGAGCTGCGTCGGGTTCTCCAGCTGCTGCAGCGTATGCTGAAAACGCAAATTCAGCAATGCATCTTCGTCATCGCGCAATTTTACGATCACTTCATCTTTCGTTAATTCTTTCAACTCTGACCTTGACAGCATCGTATTATCCTCCAATTTCGCGTCTGGCTACGGTTTTTGCCTTGATAGGCAGTTTGTGTGCGGCCAGGCGGAAGGCTTCTTTTGCCATCTCTTCGGTGACACCTTCGATCTCAAAAAGCACGCGGCCCGGTTTCACGACGGCTACCCAGAATTCGGGTCCGCCCTTCCCTTTACCCTGACGGGTTTCCGCAGGCTTTTTGGAGACCGGCTTGTCCGGGAAGATCCGTGTCCACATTTTTCCGTGTTTACGGACAATACGCGATATGGCGATACGGGCAGCTTCTACCTGGCGACTTGTGATCCATGCGGCCTCCATGGCCTTCAGACCGTAGTCGCCGAAACTGACGGTGGTCCCGCGGGTTGCCAGCCCCTGTCTGCGTCCGCGATGTTGTTTCCTGTATTTAACCTTTCTTGGCACTAACATAGGTTACTCCATTCCTGTTAGATTGTAGATACTTCTCCGTTACAGATCCAGACCTTGATGCCGATACAGCCGTAAGTCGTGTAGGCGGTCACATCGGCAAAATCAATGTCGGAACGCAGGGTGTGCAGCGGTACTCT
>JAGYLW010000031.1 GCA_018400915.1 Fidelibacterota bacterium | reverse complement strand
GTCAGGCCGAGGACATGGAATTCGAAGACCGTCAGGATGTGTCCCTGGACGAGTACCTGAACATGGTCACCAAAAAGACGGCCCGGCTTCTTGCGGTTGCCGGCCGCACCGGCGCCCGCATCGGGGACGCTTCGGAAGAGGAAGAGAAGATCGTGGGGAAACTGCTGCTGGAACTGGGTATCGTGTTCCAGATCCAGGACGACTTGCTGGAGCTGACCTCGGATCCCGTGCAGATGGGCAAGACGCTCGGCAGCGACCTGGTCAAAGGGAAAAAGACCTATCCCTATCTTTTCGCCAGACAGGAACTGTCCCCGGAACGCTGGCGGGAATTCCTTGTGCATACCGAAGAGGCGAATATTGCCAGGTACGGCACGGAGCCGGCAAGAAGATTGCTTGAAGAAAATTTAATATTTGATAAGATCTTCAAGATCATTAAATTATATAATGAAAACATTCAGGAAATGATACTGGACCTTCCTCCGCGGACACGGGAGATGTTCCGGAGCATGGTTTCCTTTATTATGAACAGGGACAAGTAATGACAAGCGAACAGATCACGATCCGGAATAAGCAGGGCCTTCATGCCCGTCCCGCCACGGCGCTGGTCAATACCGCCGCAAAATTCAAATCCGAGATCTTTATTGCCCGCGACGATAAGAAAGTGAACGGGAAGTCCATTCTGGGACTGCTGGTCCTGGCCGCCGAGCACGGCGCCGAACTCACCGTGGAAGCGGAGGGTCCGGACGAGAAGGAAGCCGTAAATGCGATCCGGGAACTGGCGGAGGATCATTTCGGAATGGGGAAGGACAGCTGAACCATGGTAAAGCATGAAAAAGCAGCCGTGCTTCCCGGCATATCCGCTTCACCGGGGATTGTGATAGGAAAAGCCTATGTGCGACGGGAAGACAGCAAGAGCTTTGTTCCGCGGACCCTGATCAGTCCCTCGCAGATCCACAGCGAACTGCAGCGCCTCAGGAGGGCGCAGGACATGGTGGCCGAGGAACTCGAGAACCTCCGGGAAAAGATCATCCGCCACCTGGGATCCTCCTACAGCGATATCATTTCCGCACAGCTGGCCGTCCTGAACGATGATGAGGTCCGGAAGGAAGTGGAAAGCTACATGAAGGAACATCACGTCAATGTCGCCTTTGCCTACCGCTTTGTCATCAGCCAGTACATCGAATTTCTGGAAGAACACGAATCGGAATATTTCCGGGAACGGGTTGCCGATATCCGGGATATCAAGCAGCGGGTGCTGCGTGCGCTGATCTCGAAACATACCGTGCATTCATCGCTGAAAATGGATGACCCCACCATCTTTGTCGCCCGGGAGCTGAACCCGACGGATATCGTCATGCTGGTGTCGGAAAATGTCGTCGGCTTCGTGACGGAATTCGGCGGCAAGACCTCGCATGCGGCGATCATGGCCAGGGCCATGAAGGTCCCCATGCTTATCGGCATCAAGGATGCCGGATACCGCATTGAGACCGGTCAGCCCCTTGTCCTTGACGCCGATCACCGGAAACTGATCGTCCAGCCGGGGGAAGAGGTCCTGAATGAGATCAAACAGGAAATACAGGCGCTCCAAAGACAGGACCGGATCTTTCAGGAAGCGCATGAGGAAAATGCGGTCACGGAGGACGGTTACCGGCTTACGCTTTCCGGGAATATCAGCCTGCCGCTGGAAGTAAAGGATGTCATAAAGTACGGCGGCGAGGGCATCGGCCTCTACCGCACCGAATATCTCTACCTGATGAAACAGCATTTACCCGGAGAAGAGGAACTGTTCCGGGAATACCGGCATGTCGTGGAATCCATGAACGGCCAGCAGGTGATCATTCGCACCATCGACCTCGGAGGCGACAAGATGTCCGTCCTGTGGGATCAGGATATCCGCTGTGAAGCGAATCCTTTCATGGGATACCGGGCTATCCGCATCTGCCTGAACAACCCCCCGGTGTTCATTACCCAGCTGAGGGCCATTCTGCGGAGTTCCGCATTCGGCAAGGTCTCCATTATGCTGCCGATGATCACGCATATTGAACAGCTGACGGAAAGCCTGGAACATATCGAAGACGTCAAAGCGGCTCTGAGGGAGGAGCACATTCCCTTTGACGAATCCATCCGGACCGGGATGATGGTGGAAACGCCGTCCGCGGTCATGAACATCGAGGCCTTTGCGGAGAAGGTCGACTATTTTTCGATCGGGACCAACGACCTGACCCAGTACACCCTTGCGGTTGACCGCGGCAATGAACGGGTGCTCAATGTATATGACCATTACGACCCGGCGGTGCTGAAAATGATAAAAATGATCGTGGACGCCGGGCGGAAATTCCGGATCCCGGTATTCGTCTGCGGTGAAATGGCGTCGGAGATCCCCGCCCTTTTCCTTTTCCTGGCCATGAAGATCGACGGCGTCAGCGTCTCTCCGCGCTATATCGGCTCCGTCCGCCGCTTTATCAAAGCAAGCAGGCAGAAAGAAGCCGAAAAACACCTGGGGAAGATCCTTTCCATGAGGACCCGCAGGGAAATTTCCACCTATCTGAATACGTTGATCGATAAGTCCCCGGGATCTTAGGCCGGGATTCGCATACTGAACGCTGTGCTCAACACAGCGCTTCCGGACACCCTTTCCTAAACACCGCTTTCCTTCACTTCCGAGTCGAGCAGAGTGATCAGAGCCTGCCGGGCGGCCTGCTGGCTCGCCGCCTTTTTTGTGGTGCCGCTGCCTTTTCCCAGCGTTGCTTTTCCGACCAGGACGGATATTTCAAAATATTTGCCGTGAGCGGGACCCTCTTCAAGGGTCGTGATGAATTTCGGGATATTCATATTGTGCTGCTGGCAGTATTCAAGCAGTTTCCCCTTGTAATTCTGGATCTCCGCTGCCGGAAGGAGCCGTTTATGCTTGGACAACAGTGTCTGATGGACAAAATGATAGGCCGTCCGGTACCCGCCGTCGAGATAGAGCGCGCCGACAAAGGATTCGTAGATATCGCATAAAATGGAGCTTGAATTGCGCAGGTTATCGTTTTCCCCGCTCTTCCCGAGCATCAGGAACTGGCCGAAACGGAGGCCGCGTGCCACGGAAGCCAGGGTAGTACGGTTCACGAGCTTTGCACGCATCTGGGTAAGTTCCCCTTCGGGAGCTTCCGGGAATTGTTCGAAGAGGAAGCGCGTCACGATCATTTCGATGACCGCATCCCCCAGGAACTCAAGGCGTTCGTAGGAATCGTCCTTGTTCTGCGTTTCGTAATCGATCGCGGACGTATGGGTAAAAGCCTGTTTCAGCACATCGTCGTCGATGAAAGAATAGGGATAGACATTGTAAACTTTCTTCGAGAGGCGCTGGGGCTTGCTGGGAAAAAAAGCGTGATAGAAGGACTTCAGCTTGTTAAAAATATTTACCATAATAATAGGGCAATAAATAAAAAGATAAGCACAAGCCCGCAGTCCTTATCTTTTTACTTTTGCAGCCGGTTAACTTTCTTTGGCAGCGACCACCGGGCGGTTCTTGTAATAACCGCAATGCGGGCAAACATGATGGGGCATTTTGGGCTGGCCGCAATGTTCACAGGTTGAAACTGCAGCTTCTTTGAATTTATAATGCGTTCTTCGTTTTGCACCGCGGCTGTGTGAGTGCCTGCGTTTTGGATTGGCCATTATTCCTCCGCATTTTCAAGCGTTTTCTTCAATTCTTTCAACGTATCCCATCTCGGGTCGTGCACTTCGTTCTTACAGGAGCAGGTCTCCCTGTTCAGGTTCGTGCCGCATACCGGGCACAGTCCTTTGCAGCGGGGCGAGCACAATTGTTTCACCGGGATCGTCAGCACCAGTGTCTCGCGGATATACGGCCGCAGATCGATCTTGTCGTCGTAGGGGGACAGGGGTCTCAGGTGTTCGTCTTTTACCGCAAGTTCGTCAATGGAGTAGATCACATCAAAATCCTCGTCGATACCGAGCGTAAAAGCTTCGAGACAACGGTCGCAGGAGAGTCTCAGGCGGGTTTTTACGGTCCCGGAAAACTTATAGTCGTTGCCGGAACGGTAAGCCGAGACATGTACATGAACATCATCATCAAGTTCGGGAATACCGAGCCTGTCTTTTCTGCCTGTAAAATCAAAGAACCTTTTCTCTTCGGAAATGTGAGATGTCAAAATTTTCATAGCCTGCAAAGATATAATCAAAAATGATCTTAGTCAAGATATTTAGTGAGAATGAGAGCAAGGCTTGAGTCGTTGAGTCGTTGAGTTGTTGAGGTGTCGAGTTGACGAGCTCCCCGGCGCAGGAGGGCTTCAACAATTCAACGTTTCAATATTTCAACATTTCAACAAATGCTATCGTATTCTGTCGATCCAGGGCTCCATGTCCGTGGTGTCCAGCATTTCCTGGCGGGCCTTTTTTGCGGCCCCGTAGGTGGAATAATATCCCACGCGGATACGGTACCGTTTTATCCCTTCCACTTCAGCGGTCTGGATAAAGGCATCATAGCCCTGATCAAGAAGTTTGTCCCGGAATGCTTCGGCATATTTCCTGACCGTGGAGCTGGATACCTGCAGGGTGTATCTGGCGTCCCCGGGAACCGTCTTTTCGGGGCCGGAAGAAGTTTCCGTACCGGCGCTTGCTTTTTTAGCGCTTTTTTCATCCCCGATGACCTCGGTCCGGGTCTTCGTAAAATAAGCCGGTTCCTGCTCGATATCTTCAGGGTCCTGTCCGGGTTTCGGAGCGGTCTTCCATTCATTGGGTGTCTTCGTGACCGTTTCCTTTTTGTGGACGACCTTCTCCACGACTTTCGGGACCTCCACGATCTTTGGGGGAGGGGGCGGCGCTTTTTCCGCCTTCTTGTCCTTTACCGCTGCTTCTTTTTTTGCTTCTTCCTGCTGTTTCTCTATGTCCGCCAGATAATCCGGCCGGGCTTCCGCATCAAAGATAAAGTTCTTATGCGTTGCACTTCCGTCGCGGGTGACCATGGTCAGCCGGACGGTGTAACGGCCCGGGACATCCGGGATAAAGGTAATGTTCGGGTGATAGTTTGACGGGATGAAATCACGCGGATCAAGGCGCGATGACGGCGGTTTCGTATCGAAGGCCCACTGGTACTGTACCACGTTTCCGGGCCGTTTGTAATCTTCGATATCGACGGTGTCTCCGACAAAAACGTCCTTTTTGGAAGAACAGCTTATTATCAGGAGAAATGCCGTACACAGCAAAAGAAGCTTTTTGGACCTGTTCATCAGAACCTCCGGTTAACCGTTCATGGTAATTTCAGGTATTCAGAAGAAAAAGGCAATCTCTTTTTTCGCATTCTCGGGACTGTCGGAACCGTGAACGGCATTTCTGCGGGTGGTCTCACCGTATTTTTTACGCAAGGTTCCCGCCGCCGCCTTCCCGGGGTCGGTCCTTCCCATGAGCCTGCGGTAGTCCTCTATTGCATTTTCCTTTTCCAGAAGTATCGCGATCACAGGACCGCCGGTCATGAATGCGACCAGCGGCCTGAAGAAATCCTTTTCCTTATGCACGGCGTAAAAGCGTTCCGCTTCTGCCTTATCGAAATGCAGCATTTTCATCGCCTTGATCTCAAATCCCGCTTTCAGGATGTCGTCGATGATCTTTCCTTCATACCGTTTGGCAGTGGCATCCGGCTTGATCAGCGCAAGGGTCTGTTCTTTCATATTGACCTATTTTTTGATCTTCGGCACGCGTGCTTCCAGGATTTCCCGGAGATCCGGTTTCCCGATCTCCTGAAGATCGTATGTGACGCGGACGCTGGGTTTCTTGATCTTGATCACGCGGCGCAGGTCGATCGGGGTTCCGATAATGACCGCGTCACATTCGGTCTTGTCGATGGTCTTTTCAAGATCTTTCATCTGCTGTTCGCCGTACCCCATTGCCGGCAGCAGGATACCGATATCCGGATATTTCTCAAAGGTTTTGGTGATGCTTCCCACCGTATAGGGGCGCGGGTCAACGATCTCCGAGGCTCCGAATTTCACGGCGGCAACGGTTCCGGCTCCGTATTCCATTTCGCCGTGGGTGAGGGTGGGACCGTCTTCGACCACCAGGACCTTTTTGTTCGCGATCACCGAGGGATCTTCCACGGAGATCGGAGAGGCGGCGTCCACGATGCGGGCATCCGGATTCACTTCGAGGATATTCCGGCGGACCTCCTCAATGTCCTCGCCGTCCGCCGTGTCGATCTTGTTGATGATGACGATGTCCGCCGCCCGCAGGTTCGTTTCACCGGGATAGTAGGTCAGTTCGTGGCCCGGGCGGTGCGGATCGGCAACGGTGATGATGATGTCCGCATCGTAAAAGGAGGTATCGTTGTTCCCGCCGTCCCAGAGGATCACGTCGGCCTCTTTTTCCGCTTCGCGCAGAATGGCCTCATAGTCCACACCGGCATAGATCACGCTGCCCATGGCGATATGCGGTTCGTATTCCTCCATTTCCTCGATGGTGCACTTGTGCTTTTTAAGGTCTTCCAGGGAGGCGAAGCGCTGAACCGCCTGCTTTGCAAGATCTCCGTAGGGCATGGGATGCCGTATCGAGACGACTTTCAGTCCCATGTCCTTTAAAATGTTCACGACACGGCGCGTCGTCTGCGATTTTCCGCAGCCGGTGCGTACGGCATTGACGGCAATAAGGGGCTTTGTCGATCTCAGCATAGTGCGTTTTCCGCCCATCAGGATGAAATCAGCGCCGCAGGCATTCACCAATGCCGCTTTATGCATAACTACTTCGTGAGGAACGTCGCTATATGAAAACACAACCTGATCGACATCATGTTCGGCAATGAGCTCCGGAAGCTGTGATTCATCGTGGATCATGATCCCTTCGGGATACAGGTTCCCGGCAAGTTCGGCGGGATATTTCCGTCCGTCGATGTCCGGGATCTGCGTTGCGGTGAAAGCAACGACACGAAACGCTTCATTTCCTCTGAAAAAGGTATTGAAGTTGTGAAAATCACGTCCGGCTGCGCCCATAATGATGACGTTCGTTTGTTTCATACTAACCTCCTAATAAGTAATGATGTAGAATGCTTGTTCATTTTTATGAAAGCACCTTCCCGACGATCTCCTCAAAATGTTCGGCAAAGATGAAACGGATGCCGCTTTTGACCATTTCGGGGACTTTTTCGAGATCGGGCTTGTTTGCTTTTGGCAGGATCACCGTGGTAATGTTCATGCGTTTTGCCGCGGTGATCTTTTCGCGGATCCCGCCGACGGGCAGAATGCGCCCGCGCAGGGAGATCTCGCCGGTCATGGCAATGCCGTGCCGTACTTTCCGTTTGCTGAAGCAGGAAAGCACCGCCGTGGTGACCGTAATGCCGGCGGAAGGGCCGTCCTTGGGGATCGCCGCAGCGGGAAAGTGAATATGCACGTCATGATCGAAGAAATCGACGGCCTCGATATGGTATTTCCGGGCAGACGCGCGCAGATAGCTGATGGCGGTCTCCACCGATTCCTTCATGACATCGCCCAGCTGGCCGGTGGTCTTTGCACGCCCTTTTCCCGGCATGAGCGTCACTTCCACCGGAAGTACATCGCCGCCGCTCTGGGTATAGGCGAGTCCGGTGGCAATGCCCAGTTCGTCCCGCTCCGGGATATTGTCCTTGAAGATCTTTTTCGGGCCCAGGAAGGTGTGAAGGTTTTTCCCGCTGATATTGATCCTGTCATGGTCCGCGTCTCCGGCAAATATCCGGGCGGTCTTGCGGCAGATCTTTGCGATCTCCCGTTCCAGGGCCCGGACGCCCGCCTCCATGGTGTAATTGTCAATGATCGTTTCGACGGCTTTGGGATAAAAGCGCAACCGTTTTTTGCTGAGGCCGTTCTGTTCGATCTGCCGGGGGATCAGGAACTGCCGCGCGATCTGCACCTTTTCCGGCGTGATGTAGCCGGGCATGCGGATGATCTCCACACGGTCGATCAGGGCCGGGGGGATGGAATGCGTGCTGTTGGCCGTGGCGATAAAGAAGACCTTCGAAAGGTCGAAGGCCACTTCCAGGTAGTTGTCCCGGAAATCCTTGTTCTGCTCCGGGTCGAGGACTTCCAGGAGCGCGGAGGAGGGGTCCCCGCGGAAATCATTGCCGATCTTGTCCACCTCGTCCAGCATGATGACGGGATTCTGCGATCCGCATTTTTTCACATACTGAATGATCCGTCCCGGCATGGAGCCGATATAGGTCTTGCGGTGGCCGCGGATCTCGGCCTCGTCCCGCATGCCCCCGACGGAGAAACGGATGAATTTCCGCTGCATGGAGCGCGCGATACTTTTCCCCAGCGAGGTCTTTCCCACGCCCGGTGGGCCCACCAGGCAGAGAATGGGACTTTTCGTATCCTGCTTGAGCTTGAGGACGGAGAGGAATTCCAGAATGCGGTCCTTCACATCCTCGAGCCCGTAATGGTCTTCGTCAAGGATCGCCGCCGCCCGGCCGATGTCGAGATTGTCCTCGGTGAACACGCCCCACGGAAGCTCCAGCATCCAGTCGATATAGGTCTTGCTGACGGTATATTCCGAGGAAAAAGGGGACATCATGGAAAGGCGTTCGATCTCCTTTTCCACAGCGTTCCGGGCTTCTTCGGTAAGCCGGACCTTTTTCAGTTTCTGATGAATGTCGTGGATCTCGGGATCGTCGTCCTCCGATTCCCCGAGTTCTTTTTTAATGGCCTCCAGCTGTTCGCGGAGGAGGAATTCACGCTGCTGGCGGTTGACTTCCTGACTCACGTTGTCGTTGATCCTGGCATTGAGCTCAATGATCTTGTATTCTTTCCGCAGGGCCTTTACCAGATGCTCCAGACGCTTCAGGACATTCAGCTCCCTGAGGAACTGGTATTTTTCCTGGATGCGGATATTCAGGGAAGAAGCGACCAGGTCGGAAAGCTTGGAGGGTTCCTCGATGGCGAAGATAACGTCCTGGATCTCTTCGGGAAAGACGGGCGATATGTTGATAATGCGCTGAAAAAGTTCCGAGATGGTACGGACGTAAGCCTCCGACTTGATCTTTGAGCCCCGGACCTCCTCCAGCTTTGTGACAATGGCGGTCCGGTAGGGAAGATCGCTCTCCAGCTCACGGTCGATGGCGATGCGGTGGAGGCCGCGTAAAAGCACACGGGTGGAACCGTCCCCGGTCTGAATGACCTTCAGGATGGAACAGGCGGCGCCGATCTCGTAGACCGCCTCATCGTCGGTATCGGGATCCTCGGACAATATGCGGGTAAAAACGCCCACGGTCTTGTCGTCTTTCATTGCATCCTGCACCAGCTGATGCAGCTTCTCCTCGCGAAGGTTGACGGGAAAGATCACATGCGGCAGGGGGATAATGCCGTCCACGGGTAAAATGCGCATCGCGGGAGCAGCTATTTCCATGATTTCCTTTTTCTTTTTTGTCATTCTCGGATCTCCAGAATATCCTGTAATTTAATATGAAAAGTGGCAAAAAGCTATGGCTTTCAACAGATGGAGAAGACGGACCGCGAATTACATGCCCGTTCCGGCGAATATCGGGAAATTACACGAATAAGGCTTTGGTCAAAAGTCATATTTTTATACAGTGCATTCAATGATAATCCGTGAAATGCGTGCTTAGATGTCCCTATGAAAGAAATCTTCCGCCAGTTCGCGGATCCTGTCAATGTCCTTGGCACGGTTGATCTCAAACCGCATTTTTGCGGCCCCGTCCATGCCGCGGATATAGGCGGCGGCGTGGGTCTTGAACAGATTCCCCGCATACATCAGGGAGTAGTGTGCTTTCTGCAGTTCGAGATGGCGGAAAAAGGTTTCCGCAAGTTCCTTTATCGCTGTTGCCGGCAGCAGCTCCCCGTGCCGGAGGTAGTGATCGATCTCCCGGAACAGCCAGGGCCTGCCGATCGCCGCGCGGCCGATCATGATGCCGTCGCAGGCGGTCGTGTCCAGCATGTGTTTTGCGTCCCGGGGCGTCCTGATGTCTCCGTTGCCGATGACCGGGACGGAGACCGCGTTTTTCACCTCGCGGATAAGAGACCAGTCCGCCTCGCCGGTGTAGCGCTGGCGGGTCGTGCGCGGATGCAGGGTGATCAGGCTGACCCCCGTCGCTTCCAGGCGTTTTGCCGCTTCCACCGCCACGATGTGTCCTCTGTCCCATCCCGCACGCATCTTGACCGTTACGGGCAGGGAGACGGCTTTGACGACATGCTCTGCGATCTTCTCCATGCGTTCGGGATCTTTCAGTATGGCCGAACCCGCCCCGCGCTTGACCACCTTGGGGACCGGACAGCCGAAATTCAGATCGATGATGTCCGGTTTCAGGTTTGCTTCGATGTACAGTGCCGAGGCCGCCAGTGTTTCGGGATCATGCCCGAAGATCTGCACGCCGACGGGGCGTTCACATTCGGAAAAGCGCATGTAGTGCAGGGTCTTGTCGTTCTTTCGCAGGATCCCGTCCGCGGAGACGAATTCCGTAAAGACGGCCCCCGCACCGAAAGATTTGCAGATCTGCCGGAACGGTCCGTCCGAAATGCCGGCCATGGGCGCAAGGAAAACCGGGGCCTGGATCTTCAGGCTGTTGAGTTGTATCGGCTTCAGCATGCGCTTAATATACGCAAGAAAAGGGAGTTTGAAAGGAGGTTTTTAAGGGCTTGCCCTGATCCGCCTTCCCGGAGCGGTTTTTTTCTTTTTGATAAAAGCGCATAAATCTCTACATTCCCTTAACAAAGGAGTTAAACATGAAGTACCGCATCTTTCCGATTATATCCCTGTTGCTGTTATTTTCCTGCGGGGCCGAATCCGTCCGCCGGACCTATCATATGCAGAACGCCCCTTTCCCGCATCCGGCGCGTGAGGCGGGCTTTACCCGGAATGAGGAATTCTTCCCCGCGGAATTGCATTACCGCGACAACCGCGTGGCCGTGATCGTCCCGGAAGCGTACCAGAAGGAGACCCCGCTTGAACTGCTCATCCATTTCCACGGCTGGGGAAATAACGCGGACCGCTGCATCCGGCAGTTTTCAATGGCGCAGCAGGTGGAGGCTTCCGGACGGGATATTCTGCTGGTCGTTCCCGAGGGCCCGCGGGATGCGCCGGATTCGTTCTTCGGAAAACTTTGTGATGAAGGCGGTTTTGCGCGTTTTGTCGACGAGTTGCTGGATTCCCTGATATCCGATGACCTCATTGACAGCCGGGATGTCGGCGGCATCCTGCTCTCCGGTCACAGCGGAGGGTATTATGCGATCGGGAATATCCTGCGTCACGGAGGTTGCACCGAAAAGATCCGCGATGTGTTCCTGTTCGACGGGCTTTACGCCCTGGAGGAAGATTATCTGAACTGGCTGCAGGAGTACGAAGGCCGTTTTGTGCACGTCTATACCGACAGCGGAGGGACCTTTGACAACAGTCAGGATTTTATGAAGGCCTGCGATTCCCTGGGACTGCCGTATGTCCGGGCAAACACCTCGGAGCTGAAGCAGATGCCCCCGGGACGCATCCTGATGCTGTACAGCGACCTCGGCCACAACGCCGTGATCTCCATACGGAGGAATCTGAAGAAATTGTTGGAGAAGGGTGAGAGGGGGCTGTAAGGTGTATGATATTATTTCGCAGTCCCGGCGTTGCACGCCGGGCTATTCATATTCAACCCTTCGATCACCTCAGGGTTGTAAGGTATGGGATGGCATTTCGCAGTCCCGGCGTTGCACGCCGGGCTAATTATGTTCAGCCCCTCGACAAGCTCAGGGCTGTAAGGTATCTGTGCAATGTTTCTCTCCGTTTTTCAGTCGTCAGATGGTGGGGATCCTGAACCCCCGCTTCACTGAAGTTTCGCGGGGCACGCAAGTTCGGGATGACGATGTATATTGCATTGCTTCGTCTTTTCGTCTCAACAGCTCAGGGCTCCAGGCAGCAGCCTTTCAAGATCACCCGGATGCAGGTGCCCTTGCCGGGGCTGGAGGATCTGACAAATATTTTGCCCTGGTGATACTCCTCGATGATGCGCCTCGTCAGGGACAGGCCCATGCCCCAGCCGCGTTTTTTGGTACTGTAGCCGGGCTTGAAGATGCTTTTCCACGCTTTGTCCGGGATCCCCCTGCCGGTATCCTCCACATCGATAACGATGCTGTCCCCGTCCTGCCTGAAGGTGACGCTGATCCTGCCGGCCTTTCCCTCCAGGGCGTCCACACCGTTCTTGATCAGGTTTTCCAGCGCCCATTCCAGCAGCTCCTGGTTGGCGTTAATGGTCCCTTTTACATCCATGGAAAAATCCAGTGTCACGGCCTTGTTCTTTTGCGGTATGCGGCGCTCAATATAGGCCTTGACATTTTCAAAAAGCTCGGAAGCGGCAAGGGGCCTGCGTTTTACTTTTGCACCGATCTGTGCAAAGCGGTTGGAGACCTTTTCAAGCCGCCGCACGTCAATCTCCATTTCCTTCACGATCTCGGAGTCCTCTCCCAGTTTTTGTCTTGTCATTTCCAGCCATCCCATGAGCGAAGATATCGGGGTCCCGAGCTGATGCGCCGTTTCTTTTGCAAGTCCCACCCAGATGAATTTTTTCTCACTGCTGCGGATGTACTGGAATCCCAGGAAACCGACAAGAATGATCACGAAAGCGCCCAGGATCTCAATGTACGGAAGGCGCGTCAGTTGCCGGATCGTTTTACTGTCCCCGTAATGGATGATGCCCACGGTCCTGTCATCCACTTTCAGGGGGACCGGCGTATGATTGTTGTCCATCTTTTCCGTCAGGTCCAGCAATTCCCGGCGGACGGCAGGGGTCATGGCGGCGGTATCGGGAATGCTTTCGATATTTTTCCAGGCGTTGATCTCATTGCTCTCCGGGACGGTAATGATGATCGGGAACGAGATGCGCGGGATGATCTCGTCGAAGAAAAAACCGTAATCGGTAAAGGCCGCGTCCCCGGCAAGGCGGGCATAGAGTTCCGTATAGAATATCAGCGATTCCTTCGACTCTTTCCGCAGCTCACTGACAATATCCTGGGAATAGAACAGCACGCCGCCGGCAAAGGCCAGTGCAACGGCGACAAGAATGAATTTTATGCGGGAAGTGTTGAACATGCGATGATTCCTTGTTGTTTCAGGAAAATAAAAATATATTTGACCAGGAGCAACGCTTAAATATTCGGTACAGCGAAGATTGAAGAAGACACGAACACAGCATATGACGGCATTCCCGGAATTATCCGCAGGAAGAGCGCATGTATAACAACCTGCAAATCCCGGTGCTGGAACTTCCCCTGATCGGTCATAAACGGCAGCAGGCCCTGGCCTCCGTAAACGTAAAGACCCTGGAGGACCTGTTGTACTATGTACCGCGGGATTACCTGGACCGCAGATCGGTGAAACCGATAGGGCAGGTCATTCCCGGTGAGGAATGCACCGTGATCGGCGTGGTGCAGCGCATCCGGCTGATCCCCGCGCGGAAAAGAAAGATCCTCAAGATCGAGATATCGGACCATTCCGGCATGCTGACCCTGAACTGGTTCCGGGGTACGGAATGGATAAAGAACGCATTCAAACCCGGGGATACGGTGTCCGTGTACGGAAAGGTCGAGTTCTACCGCGGCAATACCATGACGCATCCGGACTTCGACTTTCTGGACGCCGGGAAAGAGACCCTGAACACCGGCGCCGTGATCCCGGTCTATCCCCTGACCCAGGAATTGCGGAAATGCGGTTTCAGCAGCCGTTCCTTCCGCAAGCTGTTCGGGATCCTTCTTGAGAAACTGGACCCCCGGATCCCGGACTGTATCCCGGAGGAGATCCGCCGGCGCCATCAGCTGATCCCCCTGCACCGGGCCTTCCGGGGCATACACTTTCCGGAATCCCCGGATATGCTGCAGGAAGCCCTTTACCGTTTCAAGTTTCAGGAATTTCTCATGCTTCAGGGCATGATGGCGATAAAAAGGAAAAAACTGCGGCAGACACCCAACACGGCACGCTGCGTGATCGCCGGGGACATCCTTCATAAACTGTATCATCAGCTTCCCTTTGAACCCACCAATGCGCAGAAGCGGGTGCTGAAAGAGATCTATGCCGATTTCAGGGGGGAGGTCCCCATGAACCGGCTCCTTCAGGGAGATGTGGGCTGCGGGAAGACCCTGGTGGCGGCGATGGCGGCGGCGATCATGACGGCCAACGGTTATCAGACGGCCATCATGGCGCCGACGGAGATCCTGGCAAACCAGCATTACGAACACTTCAAGAAAGAATTCGACCGGCTGAAGGTGCCCTGCCGCCTCATGACCGGAAAGACCGCCAAAAGCGAACGTGAGAAGATCCGGGAAGCCGTGGCGTCCGGGGAGATCCCTATCGTGATCGGCACGCACGCCCTGATCCGGGAAGGGGTGCGGTTTTCAAGGCTCGGGCTTGCCGTGATCGACGAACAGCACCGTTTCGGAGTGGACCAGCGGGGGGAACTGATCAAAAAAGGGCTGAACCCGCACGTGCTGGCAATGAGCGCCACGCCGATCCCGCGCACCCTGAGCATGACCCTGTACGGTGACATGGACGTTTCCCTCATCGATGAAATGCCCAAAAACCGCGTTCCCGTAAAGACAAAGGTAGTCACGCCTTCGCGTCTTCCAAGCGTTTATCACTTTCTTGAAAAGGAAATGCAGGCGGGGAAGCAGGTATATGTCGTGTATCCGCTGATCGCCGAATCCGAGAAAATGGATCTGCAGGCGCTGGAGAAAGGATTTGAGGAACTCAGCAGGCATTTCAGCGGCTACCGCCTGGAAATGCTGCACGGGAAGGTCAAAAAGGAGGAGAAGAAACGGATCATGGCCGGGTTCCGGGAAAACTCCGTTCAA